>JAPUHN010000378.1 GCA_027297685.1 Alphaproteobacteria bacterium
AATCGCCGGGTCGGAGCGCAGCGCTTGCCACAAACCCATGGTTTGCGCGTAGATCGCCGCGGTGCGGTCCAGGGCGAGGAAATGCACGTTGCCGGCGTTGAGGGCGAAATACTGCTGGAAGCAGCTCAGGCATACGTCCCTGGGGTCGCGCAACACGGTGACAATGCGTGCGCCGGGAAACAGGCGGACAATGAAGGGAAGTTCGATCAGGTTCCAGGGCTGCTTGTCGATCAGCTGTTGGTTGGGGGCGAGACCGGGCAGGGCGGCCTCGGCCTCGCGCCAATACGCGCCGCGTAATTCGCTCAATTCGCTCTCGCTCAGGTCTTCCAGAAGCCGTGGGTAGCTCCGGTCGAAACCACGGATAAGCCGGCTGATCATCGGCGCTTCACCGCTGGTGACGAAGGCCGGGTGGCTCGCCAAAATCGCCTCGATCAAGGTTGTGCCCGAGCGTGGGAAGCCGACGATGAAATGCGGCGGCGGCCGGTCGTCGGCGTTGCTCTTATCGGCTTCGGCGGGCGCGGTGGGTTTGGCGGGCGCCAAGGCAGCCATCGCCGCGATGCGGTTCGGCATTGCTGCGCGGTCGATGGCTCTGGTTTGCGGCGATCGGGCGACCGCTTTGTTTGCCCTGGTGGACCAGGTAATGGCGTCGTCGGGCTTTGCCAGCGCGTCGAAGGCGAGGCCGAGTTCGTAGGCGCCGTCGGTGGCAATGTTCGATTCCGGCCTCTCCGCCAGCAGCGGTTCGAGCAGCGCGCGCGCTGCCTCGGGCTCGCCCGACGACCGCGCGAGCTTGGCCTCGATGAGGCGCGCGAATTGGTTTTGCGGGTCGAGCGCGCGGGCGCTGCCGATAGCCTCTGCGGCCTCGTTATGCCGGCGCAAATCCAACAGCGTTTCAGCCAGCAGCGCATGGGTCTCACCAACGTTGTCGACGCGCTCCAGCGCCAAACGGTACAGCGCCTCGGCGGCGGCTGGGTCATTGCGCAGGCTGGCGATCTTGCCGCGCTCGACGTAGGCCGGCGCAGAGTCCGGCTCGATTTCATTGACTCGGGCCAGCGACGCGTCGGCCTGATCGAAATCGCCCGACTTAGCCGCCGCCAGGCCTAGATAGAAGTGGGCCAACACCAGGTTGGAGTCCAAACGCACGGCGCGTGCCAGATCGTCGGCGGCGCCGGGCTGGTCGGTGCGGAACCGTAACGATCCGCGAACCAGGAACACCTTGGGGTCGTCGGGGGCGTGTTTGGCGGCGCGGTCGAGCAGGATGAGGGCTTCGCCAATGTCGCCACTTTTGCTGCTTTCGCCGAGCATGCGCGCCAGGGTCACCAGGGCCGGCACGTGGTTGGCGGAAAGCGCCAATGTCGCTCGCAGCTCTTGCGTGGCGGCGTTCTTGTCGCCGGTTTCGCGCAACGCTTCAGCGAAATTGAAGCGCACCGAGGCGTCCTTCGGCGCGATCTTTACCGTCTTGCCCAACCATTCGACGGCCTGCGGCCACTGCGCGCGCTGGTAGGCGATCGCGCCGAGCACTTGCAGCGCCGTTCGGTCGTGGGGCGAGGCCGCCAGTAAATTGCGACTAGCCTGTTCGGCCCGTTGCAGATCGCCGGCGCGAAAGGCGGCGACGATGACGTTGCGGGCTGCCGTGTCGTTCACGGTTGTCGGGGTGCGAATGAAAGCGTCATTGCGCGGCGGCGGCAGTGGTTGTGTCGAGGAATTCGGCGATCGCCGCGTCGTATTCACGCTTCAGCCGGCTGACCAATTCGGCCACGCTGGGCACGTCGTCGATCTGGCCGACGCCCTGGCCCGCCGACCAGACGTCGCGCCAGGCCTTCCGCTCCTCCTGCATATTGTCGCCGAACTCTGCCTGGCTGGCGCCTTTTTCCGGTAGATAGTCGGGGTCGAAGCCAGCGGCCTCGATACTCGGCCGCAGGAAGCTGCCGGGAATGCCCGAGATCGCTGGCGTGTGAATTATATCCTTGGCGGCGCTGTCGACGATCATTTGCTTGAACCCTTCGACCGCCTGGCTTTCCGCCGTGGCGATGAAACGAGTACCGAAATAGGCCAGGTCGGCGCCGAGCATTTGTGCGGCGGCCACGGCGCGGCCGTCGGACAGGGCGCCGGCGAGCAGGATAGTGCCGTCGAAAAACTGGCGGATCTCTGGCAGCAGCGCAAACGGACTCAAGGTGCCGGCGTGGCCACCGGCGCCGGCGCACACCAGGATCAGCCCGTCGCACCTGGCTTCGGCCGCCTTTTGCGCATGGCGCACCGTGGTGACGTCGTGAAACACGACGCCGCCATAGCCATGCACCGTTTCGACCAGGTCGGCGACCGCACCTAGCGAGGTGATGATCACCGGCACTTTGTGCTTGACGCAAATCTCCAAGTCCGGCGCCACGCGCGGGTTGGTTTTGTGGACGATCAAGTTGACGCCGTAGGGCGCGTCGGTATCGGTGAGGGCGCCGCCGATTTCTGCACACCACGCGTCGAAGCCTTCGCTGGTGCGCTGGTTGAGCGCCGGAAACGTACCCGGGATTCCGGCCCGGCAGGCGGCGATGACGATCTCTGGTCCCGACACCAGGAACATCGGCGCCGCCACCGCGGGCAGCGACAGACGGCCTTCGAACGATTTCGGCAACGGCATTCGTGAAAAACTCCCGTATTATGATGCGCACAGGCGAACTTGGTACTTTTTTCAATATTAGGGAACAGGGGAATGAGTGAAAAGGGGAGAGTAAACTACCGGGGCGCCCAGACCATTATCGGTATATTGTCCGGGAAAAAAATCACCATTCCCGATGCAAATGTCCCGCCGATGCCCGCGCTGGCGCCTCCCGGCGTCATTCACAATGGCGAAAAAACCGAAAACTTCGGCGAGATAGATTCTGCTCGGGGATACCCCGATGTAAGGAGCTTTAGAAGGAAGTTCGGGCTGCTTATTCCAGCGACGAATACCAGCATGGAGCACGAACTTTGGAGCATAATTTTCAGGAACCAGGGACCCGACGGGTTAGATGGGGTCGGCCTTCACACTGCCAACGTTCTGACCCCGAAGCCGCAATTGAACACTGAAGCGGATTTGTTGGAGTACAAAAAACAGTTTCTGGGTGGGTTGAGGACAGCGGTGGAGGGGGCTTTGGTGGCGGAACCGCAATATTTGATTATGGGCATGAGCCTCGAGCACATTATTGGCGGTATCGAAGAAATAAGAGCGCCGATGGTCGACATCGAGGCTTATTCCGGTCTGTCCTGGGCCACCTGGTATGACGCAGTTCAAGCAGCTCTGGATAAATATGGAGCGAAGCGAATTGGGATCATGACCCCCTTCGATAAAAAGGGAAACGAGAACGCCACGCAGATGTTCGAAGAACTGGGTTATGAGGTGGTTTCGAGTGTTGGTTTCTCCTGCGCAAACGCGCTTCATATCGCGCACCTTCCGGACTGGGCCAAGGAAAAGGCCATCCTGGAATTGTTGGCGAATGATGAGAATAAATTGGATGCAATCGTTCAATGTGGGACGAACATGAGCTTGATAGACGTTAGTGAGAAGCTGGAACCTATTGTCGGGATTCCGATATTGGGGATCAACGCGGTGACCTTTTGGTACGCGCTACGGGAAAACGGGTTCGAAGGGGCTTTGGCCGGTGGAGGAAGATTGCTGCGCGAGTTTTGATTTGGCTCGGAGGCGCAGGGCGTCTTCTCGACGCATGAGGGTTTGATTGTCTAATCGCGTTCCATCGGCAGGCTGTCGTCGAAGCCCCATTCCTGCATCGAGGCGTCGTAGAGGGCGACATTGTCGTAGCCCATGAGCTTCTGGGCGAAAAACCCGATGGTCGCCGAAATACCGCCGCCGCAATAGTTGACGATTCGCTTATCCGGGGTGGCGCCGGCGGCGGTGAAAATATCCTGCACGGTCGCCGGGTCGTTGAGGGTACCGGCCTCCAGGTCGCTGAGTGCAGGGTAGGGCGCATTGGTCGAGTGGGCGATACGTCCCGGACGGCCAAACACCATGCCGCCGGTGCCCCGGTACTGCTCGGCGCTCAGCGCATTGACGACGGCGACATCGGGGTCTTCCAGCACCGCCGAGACATCGTTTTTGTCCAGCACCACATTTTCGCGCCGGCGCGCGGTAAAGGTGGTCGGCGGATAGGCGCAGGGCTCGGTCGAAACCGGATGGCCTGCGGCGGTCCAACCCCCAAATCCGCCGTTCAGCACCACGGCGTTGTCGCATCCCCAGCTGTAGAGCGCCCACCAGGCGCGGGTTGCCCAGAACAGTTCGGCGGTGCTGTAGAGCACGACCCGAGTGTCGTCGCCGATGCCCAGCGCGCCGACCGAAGCCGCGAAGGAATTGGCGTCGGCCAACATGAAGCGGTGGCGGTGAGAAGTGTCGCACATGTCGTCCTGGCAATTGAGATAACCGGCCCCGGGGATGTGGCCGGCGGCCCAGTTGTCGCGGGCGTCCGCAATGCGGTAACCGACCGTCTCGTCGGGCACCAGGCGGGTGGTGCAATCGAAGATGCGCAGGTCCGGGTCGCCGAGATGCTCGGCCAGCCAGGTGCTGTCGACCAGCAGATGGCCATTCGGCGTGTCCGCCCAGGATGTCGCCACGTCAAATCTCCCCACTAACGATGGGCGGCAACTAACTTGGTCCGCCGCGGGTCCCGCTCGGCACTGGTGGCCAGGGCAGGTAGGTTGTAAAACAGTTTGTCAAATCCTTCCGCTGTGCACGAAACGGAGGGAACAACCATAAACAATGACGGGCGAGTGGCAACGCCGGACTGTCCTTTATCGGGGAGATAATTTTGAGCGACTTAACAGGCAAGGTCGTCGTGGTCACCGGCGGTGAGTCGGGCATTGGCCGCGCAATTTCGCTGCGCGCGACAAGCGACGGCGCCAATGTCGTGGTCGGCGGTCTCGACGCGGCCGGTCTCGACGAGACCGTAACGATGATGTCGAACCATCCCGGCGACGGTCTGGCGCTGCCCACCGATGTGACCGAGCCCGACCAGGTGCAGGCGTTGATCGATGGCGCGGTCGAAAAATTCGGTCGCCTCGACGCCGCCGTTGCCAACGCCGGCGCGTTCGTCAAGCAGACGTCGTTTGCCGAAATGGACCTGGCCGATTGGAACCGGGTCGTCGCGGTGAACCTGACCGGCGTGTTCTTGACATTGCAAACGGCGTTGAAGGTATTGCTCGCCCAAGGCGAGGGCGGCTCGCTGCTCGCTACCGGTTCGTCGACCGCGATTCGGCCGATCCCCGGTATGATTCCCTATACGTCGAGCAAAGGCGGCGTGCATCAGATGATGCGTGCGCTGGCGATCGAACTGGCCGAGCACAAGATCCGTTGCAACACCATCGTTCCCGGCGTCACCAAGACCCCGGCGCTATTGGTCGGCGGCGCGGACTATGCCGCGCGTGGCCTCAAATACGTGCCGATGGACGAGTTGGTCGAGCCCGACGAATTGGCGGCGCTGGTCTCATTTGCGCTAAGCGACGAGGCGCCGCACATGACCGGCACTCTGCTCAAGATCGATGCCGGGCGAACCTCGGCGTAGCACTCAAACCCCTTACCGGAGACAATCCAATGCAAGTCAAAGCGTTCCAAGTGAGCAAGACCGGCGGTCCGTCGGCGATGAAATGGAAGACCGTCGAGGTCGGCAAGCCGGCGCGCGGCGAGGTCACGGTGCGCCATACTGCCATCGGCTTCAACTTCATCGACATCAGCCACCGCCTGGGCCGCTATCCGCTGCCCCTGCCGACCGGCATCGGTTCGGAAGCCGCCGGCGTTATCGAAGCCGTCGGTGCCGGGGTGAAGGGCCTGAAAAAAGGCCAGCGCGTGGTCTACATCGGCAAGGTCGGCACCTATTCGGAAGCGCAGAACGTACCCGCGGGGATCTGCATTCCGATCCCGCGCGATATCACCGACGTACAGGCGGCGGCGACCCACCTCAAGGGGATGACGGTGGAAATGCTGGTCGACCGGGTCCACAAGACCAAGAAGGGCGACATTGTGTTGATGCATTCGGCGGCCGGCGGTGTCGGCCTGATGTTGTGTCAGTGGGCCAAGGCGCGCGGTGCGACGGTGATCGGCACCGCGTCGTCGGCAGCGAAGTGCAAGGCGATCAAAGCGGCCGGCGCCAAACATACGATTAATACGTCGCGCCAGGACGTGACCAAAGCGGTCATGCGGATCACCAAAAATCGCGGCGTCGACGTGGTCTATGATCCGGTCGGCAAGGACACCTGGGAAACCTCGCTGGCCTGCCTCGCGTCGCGTGGCTTGCTGGCCAGCTTCGGCGGCGCCTCGGGTCCGATCCCGCCGGTCGACTTTAACGATATGACATTCATGGCGCGCGCGCCGTTTATCGTTCGTGCGTCGCTGTTCAACTACGTCGCCGATCCCGCCGAGCGGCGCCAGAGCGCGCGCAAGGTGTTTTCGATGATCCGCAGTCGCAAAATCAAATTGAAGATCAATCAGCGCTATCCGCTGAAAGATGCGGTGAAACTGCACCGCGACGTCGAATCGCGCAAAACCACCGGGATCAGCGTGCTGCTACCATAGGAACGGTATAGCCCTCACCCTGAGCCTGTCGAAGGGCGAGGGCGATCCTTTCTCATCCTTCGACAAGCTCAGGATGAGGACGCTCAGTATGAGGATTAGCATGGAGACCTTGCCATGCGCGTAATCGATTTCTTCGATCGGGGCGCGTTGCTCAATTCCGGGCGCGCTTTCATGATCGCTGAGGACGGCGCCGAGACCACCTACCGTGCGGCGCAAATCCTATCCCATCGCACTGCGCTGGCGATGCACGCTGTAGGCTTCGCCCACGGCAAAAGGGCGGCGATCTATAGCCCCAATCATCCTGGCGCGTTCGACGCCCTGCTCGGCCTCTATCGGGCCGGCGGCGCCTGGGTGCCGATCAACGCGCGCAACGCGATCCGCGAGAACTGCTACATCCTCAATCACAACGAGGCCGATTTTCTGTTCTACCACTCGTCGGTCGAAGACAATGTGGCGATCCTCCGCGAAGAATGCCCGAACATCGCTAACTATGTGTGTATCGACCGGGCCGGCGCCGACGCGCCGTCGCTCGCCGATTTCGTCGCCGAGCATAACGGCACCATAGCGCCCTTTGCCGACGATCCCGACGAGGTTTGCGGCATCTTTTCATCGAGCGGCACCACCGGACAGCCGAAGGGCATTTTATGGACCAATGCCCTGTTCGAAACCATGGTCGCCGAAATGATGGTGCACATGCCGCCCGACAAGCCGCCGGTGCATTTGTGCGCCGCGCCGATGACCCATGCTGCCGGCGTGGTCGGATTGAGCCTGATGGGCCACGGCGCCACCAACGTCATTATGAACGGCGTGCAGTTGCCGCAGTTGATGGAGAACATCGAAAAACATGGCGTCACCAACTTGTTTCTGCCGCCGACCGCGATCTACGTCATGCTGGCGCACCCGGACGTGCGCAACTACGACTACTCGTCGCTTGAATATTTCGTCTACGCCGCCGCCCCGATGTCGGTCGAGAAACTGCGCGAGGCGATCGAGGTATTCGGACCGGTTATGACCCAGACCTACGGCCAGGCGGAAGCGCCGATGATCTGCACCTTCTTCTCGCCGGCCGCCCATGTCGAGGCGATCGCAACCAACAAGGCGCACCGGCTCGCCAGTTGCGGTCAGCCAAGTTTGCTGACCCCGGTCGAAATCATGGACGACGGCGAAAACATTCTGCCGCCGGGCGAACGCGGCGAAATCGTGGTGCGCGGCCGCCTGGTGATGGCGGGGTATTACAAGAACCCGGAAGCGACCGCCGAAGTCACCACCAGCAACGGTTGGCACCGCACCGGCGATATTGGCCACAAGGATGAGGACGGCTACATCTATATCGTCGACCGCAAGGGCGACATGATCATATCCGGCGGGTTCAACGTTTATCCCAGCGAGGTCGAGCAGGTGATCTGGACCCATCCGGCGGTGCAGGACTGCGCCGTGGTCGGCGCGCCCGACGAGAAGTGGGGCGAGGCGGTGACCGCCGTGGTTGAACTGAAGCCGGGTCAGGACGCGAGTGAGGGCGAGATCATCGATCTGTGCAAGGAAGAGTTGGGCAGCGTCAAAGCGCCCAAAGCAGTAGCGTTCTGGGACGAGCTGCCGCGTAGCGCCGTCGGCAAAGTGCGCAAGAAGGATATCCGCGACCACTTCTGGAAAGGCCACGACCGGCGCATATAGCGGGCGAGTTGATGGTGTAACAAGATGACTCAATCGGTCGGCATACTGGGACTTGGCGGCATCGGCGGCACCGCGGCGCGCTTGTTGCTACAGGCAGGCTGTGGGGTTCATGCGGTCGACCGCGCCAGCGCCCAATGGCTGCCCGAGGCGGGCGGAAACTTGGTTCGCGATGCGAGAGAACTCGCACAAGTAACTGATATTGTTGTCGTATCGTTAGCGAGTGAGGACGCGGTCGAGGAGGCATACCTGGGCCCGAACGGGCTTGTCGCCGGGGGTCGCGACGGTTTGATCGTCGCCGATATGGGCACCTTTGCTGTCGCCCAAAAAGAAGCAGTCAAGGCTGCGTTCGATCCCACCGGCGCGGTGATGCTCGACACCCCGATCAGCGGCACGCCGGAAGCGATGGAGACCGGCCGCGCGGTGATCATGATGAGCGGAGACCAGGCTGCCTGCGAGCAAATTCGTCCGTTGCTGGAAGTGTTGGCGGCGAGGTGTCCCTACGTCGGCGAATTTGGCACCGGCATGAAGCTCAAATTCGTGCTCAATTCCCTGGTCGCCGGCCATGTCATGATCACGGCAGAGGCTCTGCTCATGGGAATACGCTCGGGCCTCGAGGCGCAGCAGATCATCGATGTCGTCACCCCAAGCGTTGCCACGTCGACCCAATTCGAGCTGCGCGCGCCGATCATGGCGGCGCGGAACTGGCAGCCGGGAGCGCCGGCCCGCCTGGTTCATAAGGATCTGCATTACATCGTCGACCATGCGGCCCGGCTCGGCGTCCCGGCACCGATCTCTGGGATCGCCGCCTTATATTTCGACAAGCTCGCCGAAATGGGGCGGCTCGACGACGAACTTGCCGCCGTGTTCGAGGCGCTCGAGGCCGACGCCACCGCCGACGACAGTTAGGACATTCCGGGTGGCGAACGTCATCTATCGAGAGGAAACAGAGATCAGCAATCGGGCATCGCGTAGAGCAGCACGCCGGCCTTGGCGCCGATCCGCTCGCCCTCCTGGGCGGCGGGTTTCGAAGCGTCCCACGGCTTAGCGTCGTAGCGCATGCCGCTGATGCCATCGGTGGCATCCGACATCAGCCAGACGATCGGCGCCTTGTAGAGTACCGGCTCGATCAAGATCGGCGTCTTCGCCTCGCGGCTCATCTGCTTCATTTCTTCGGCCATGCCGGGGGTCGCTGCGCCGGCGCCGGGGTTGAGGATATTGACCGTCACGCCGGTCCCTTCGAGATCTTTGTGCCAGATCTCGGTAGCGCATTCGAGCGCCGCCTTCGAGGGCCCGTAGGGCGAAGATCCCGGCCGGGTCATCGTTGGGTACATGGTGGTGACGTTAACGATACGCCCCCAACCTTGCTCGACCATCAACGGCGCCACCCGCCGCGCCAGCCGGTCGGCGCCGACGAAATTGGTGTCAATGACGTTTTGGATTTTTTCGTCGTTGACCTCGTAGAATCTGGGAAACCGCTTATTTTCTATCCACTCGGGGCGCCGGTAGCCGTCGGGCCAGATATAGGTGAATGTGAGACCGGCATTGTTGACCAGCCCATGGAGACCGCCAAACGTATCGTGCGCCGCGGCAACGATTCGATCGCAGTCTTCGGCCTGACGAATGTCGGCAGGCAGGCAATGCACACGCCCCGGATAACCGTCGCACGACGCCTCCAGATCGGGAAAATCGTCGCTGATATGTGCTGCCGCGATAACGTTTGCGCCGGCTTCGGTAAGGGCTTCGGTCATGGCGCGCCCAAGGCCGCGTCCGGCGCCGGTGACGATAACGACGCGACCGTCGAGTGAATATTCAGCCATGGCGATGGTCAATCCTGTCCAGATTTTGCCTCGGTGCGCGATGCGACCGCACGACCGTACGCTAGGGCTCACGCCAAACGCACGCAAGATCAAGATGGGTCTGGCTGCGACATTTTTTCCGTTCGGGCACAACACACTTGCCCAATGGGGACGCATCGGTAATCATGGGACTCACGTGAGCGTGAACTATGGTGTATGTAGTTTGCGAAGTTGGAGTCCGTTGTCACGGAATAAACAGACGGAAGATCTGTTCCATTTATAAAACGAAACGCTTTTTGGCGTTTCATGAACGAATAAAGCCGTTCCGCGGAAGTTATTCCGTTTGAACGGCAAGCCAATAGGGAGCGGCTAAATATGACCCGAATTATGAAATATCGTGTGCGCGTGATGTTGCTCGCCGGTTTGTTTGCGGCAGCATTTACTCTAACGACTGCGTTTGCGCCGGTTGCTCAGGCGCAGAGCAAAGATCCTATTAAGATCGGCTTTGGCATGGCGTTAACCGGTGCGTTGGCCGGCGGCGGCAAACAAGCTTTGGTCGCAATGCAAATCTGGGCTGACGACATTAACGCGAAGGGCGGCCTAATCGGACGCCAGGTCGAACTTATTTTCTATGACGATCAGACCAACCCGAAGAACGTGCCCGGCATCTATGCCAAGCTGCTCGACGTCGACAAGGTCGACTTCGTGGTCAGCGGTTACGGCACCAACCTGATCGCGCCGGCGATGCCGCTCGTGATCGACCGCGACATCGTGTTCATGGGTTTGTTCGGCATGAACAACAACGGCAAATGGAACTACGAAAAGTATTTCCAGATTTTGCCTGCTGGTCCCAAGCCGGCTGTCGGTTTTTCGAAGTATTGGTTCGAGGCCATTAAAGCGTTCAATCCAAAGACCATCGCGTTTGTCGCGGCGGACGCCGAATTTGCGCGCAATCTCAAAGAGGGCGCCATTGAAAACGCCAAAGCGATGGGCTTGGAGATTGTTTACAACCAAAACTATCCGACCAAGACGGCCGACTTTACGCCAATCGTAAGAGCGGTGAACGCCAAGAATCCCGACATCTTCTATATCGCCTCTTACCCGAACGGTTCGGCCGGTCTGGTGCGCGCGATTGCTGAAGTGGGGACCAAAGCCAAAGCCGTCGGCGGCGGCATGGTTGGCATTCAGTACGCCGGCCTGATGTCCGGTCTGGGGCCGAATCTGAACGGCTTCCTGAACTATGACTTCTACGTGCCGGAACCGACGATGGCTATCTATCCCGGTTCGAAGGAGCTGATCGCCCGCTACCAGAAAAAGGTAAAGGATGAGGGTCTGAAGACGGACGCGCTCGGCTATTACTTGGTTCCGTGGGCCTATGCGTACCTCGATGTGCTCGGTCAGGCGGTCAACGCCGTCGGCAAGATCGACCACGCCGCCATCGCCAAATACATTCACAAGACCAAATTCTCCACGGTCGTCGGCAATGTGGCGTTTGGCGAAAATGGCGAATGGACGGAGAGCCGGACCATCACTGTTCAATATCAGAACATCAAGAACAACGAGCTTGACCAATTCGCACGGCCCGGCACGCGCAAGATCATGTTCCCATCTGACATCATGACCGGTGAAGTAAAGCCGTTTAACTCTTTGCGTTAGGCCTTATTGTCCGGTCAAACCGTAAGGTTTTAACAGTCTGAAGGCATTGGAGGACGGTTACCGTCGTGACCGTCCTCCTGTCTTCTCCCTTGATCTTCGGCCACTGCGCGAGTCGGC
>JAPUHN010000379.1 GCA_027297685.1 Alphaproteobacteria bacterium
TCGGAGCGCAAAATCAAAAACCAGTACATGCCCTGGGCCAGCGAACCGAGCAGCTTGGCGCCCTGCCACTCGGGGACCGCATGCGGCGTGCTGTGCGCCGATCCGGCGACGAAATCAATTTCGCCGTCGCGCATCATTTCTAACGTCTTGTCGACCGGGAAGATAAGTTCCAGCGTTATGTCCAGCCCTTCCTCGGCAAAAAAGCCCAGCTCGACCGCAGCTGCAGCCGGGAAGTACGAGTTAGAAATGAGATCCGGTAACGCGATTTTCATGTGTGCCTCCGTTGGTTACTGGCCAGATTAACGGCCGGGACCCGCAATAGAAAGCACGGCTCCCCGATACGAGGCGTAAGTTCACAAGGGCGTGCTGAAACGACGGCTCTATAGTCTGCACAAATTGGATTTGTCGAAGAAATAGTTTCCGGAAAAGCCGGTTCGGGCGGCTCTCGCCAGCTAGATAGCGCCCGCTGAGGCGGTGACAGAGCGAATCGCCCTGAGACGAGGAGGGACGATCCGTAGCCTCCGGCGAGGCTGATCGCTCTATACCGATTTAAACAATACCGTGCGTGTTGTCACGTAAACTGGCCCGCTGATGAGGGCATTGTCAGATTAGCCGGGCATGAGCTGGCCGATCGGAAGCGGAAGTGCATCATTCGGTCTGCATCAATGCGCTTATCTCTGGAAACGGCACGGCTTCCTCGGCAAACGAGAACGTTCCCCGTTCGATCATTTCTTTTGAAGCGCGCAGGAAAGCGCCCAAGGCAGCCCGCGATAACGCACTGCCAACACTCACCCGTTTGACGCCAATATCGGCAAGCTCAGACAGGCTCGCTTGAGGCCCTTTCAGACCCATCACAACGTTCAAAGGCCGGTCGACTTCGCGAACCACGGTCGCGATGTCGGCCATACTGGTGAGCCCGGGCGCATATAGAATGTCGGCCCCGGCGTCTTGATATGCTTGGAGCCGTTGTATCGTGTCCTTGAGATCAGGGTGGCCGACCAAAAAATTTTCGGCCCGTCCCGTAACCATTAAATCGATTGGCATTTCTCGTGCTGCCTCGACCGCTGCACGGATTCGCTCGACGCCCAATTCGATGCTGTACAGCGGATCTTCGGCGCGGCCTGTCGAATCCTCGATCGAGGCGCTAACCAAGCCAGCCTCGGCAGCCATGCGAATGGTTTCGGCAACCGTTTCGGGCGCGTCGCCGAAACCGTTTACCAGGTCGCCGCTTACCGGCAGATCTGTTGCATTCACGATATCGGAAACGTGCGACATCATCTCGTCGCGAGCAATCATGTTGTCGCGCTGCCCGCGTGAGAATGCGTACCCGGCACTTGTCGTCGCGAGGGCCTTATACCCCAGCTGATCAAGAATGCGCGCGGTGCCGATGTCCCAAGGATTGGGAATAATGAAGGCGCCGTCAGATTCATGAAGCGCCCGAAATGCCGACGCTTTGCTGGCTTGTGTTGTCATGTTCGATACCACCGGGTTGACGTATGCTCTCTAGTTTAAGTTGGCAGTGCAGGCAGTCTCGTTCGAACCCGTCGCTGCTCGATTTTCCTGTTTAACAGGGAATATTCGCAGTATCGACTCTCTTCACACCGCTCTCTACCAATATTCCCACCCGGCTATTTTGGGGCTTGACCGTGCACCGGATGTTGTAATGATCCGTTAGCAGTGCTGGCGCTTCATCAGTCAATTATTGGGTGCTTGTTGCGGCGGGCCGTAGCCCGATCTTCTCTCAAAGCCGACCTCCATCACGCCTATATCCGTATGTAAATTTTGATGGGGACAGGGGTAAAATAATGAAACCGGCGCCATTCAGATACGCAGCACCCCGCTCTATCGAAGAGTTGTTGGCGCTAAAGGCCGAACACGGCGACGACGCGAAGTTTCTGGCGGGCGGTCAAAGCCTAATTCCGACGATGAATTTCAGGCTGGCCCAGCCGGCGGTCCTGCTCGATCTGAACACGCTGCCCGACCAGAATTTTATCGTGGAAACCAGCTCCGGCGGCGTGCGGATCGGTGCCCTCGTCAGGCATTCGGATATTGAAACCAGCGAAACGATTGCCAGAAGTCATCCGCTTGCACATGAGGCGATTCGTTTTGTAGCGCATCCGCAGATCCGCAACCGCGGCACGCTCTGCGGAAATCTAGCGCATGCAGACCCCGCCTCGGAGATGCCCGCGGTGATGTTAGCCCTCGGCGGCCGCTTCCATGCTCGTTCCGCGGCATCGGACCGCTGGATCGATGCTTCCGATTTTTTCCTAAGTATCTTTACGACCGCGCTCGAAGAAAACGAAATGTTATGCGAAGTCGAAATGCCGCCACTGCCTCCGGGCAGCGGCACTTGCTTTCTCGAGGTTTCCCGGCGGCCGGGCGATTTTGCCATGATGGGTGTGGCTACGGTTGTTTCGCTCGATGAAGCTGGCCGATGCGCCGAAGCTCGAATCGCCTATTGCAGCGCCGGTGAAACACCGCTGCTCGCCCCGGGCGTTGCCGCTTCGCTGGCCGGTGAAGAACCAGACGAAACGGCGCTGTTAAACGCGGCCCGCCAAGCGGCCGAAGAAATCGACCCACCCGGAAACGTCCATCTCACGAGCGCGTACCAGAAACATTTAGTTGCCGTGTTGACGGGTCGTGCGCTGCGCACCGCTTTTGCGCGTGCAAACACCAGCGCGAGCCAATGAGACCGGAAAAGGACCGAGATTAATGCTTGAGGAACTCGTTACGGTAAGCACCGTGGTGAACGGTAAACACTACAGGCGGGTCGTTGAACCGCGCTTGTTGCTGTCGGATTTCATCCGCCACGATCTGGGTCTGACCGGAACCCATGTCGGCTGCGAGCACGGGGTGTGTGGCGCTTGTACTATTTTGGTCGATGAGAAACCGGTCCGCGCCTGCCTGATGTTCACCCCACAGGCCGACGGCCATGCGATCGAAACCGTCGAAGGCCTTGCCGAAGAAAACGGCGAACTACACCCGCTCCAAGAAGCTTTTCGCGACAAGCATGGCCTGCAGTGCGGGTTTTGCACGCCTGGAATATTGATGACAATGAAGGCGTTCATCGCCCAGCACCCGAAGGCGACCGAAGGGGAAATCCGTGAAGCGCTGTCGGGCAACCTCTGTCGCTGTACCGGGTACCAGAATATTGTTGAAGCGGTAAGGCTGGCCGTTTCCCGGATCGGCGGGTCGTCATGACGGCAGCGACCAACAGGTATTTCGGATCGCCCGTTTTGCGCAACGAGGACGCTCCGCTGTTGACCGGTGCGGCGATGTTCGTCGACGACATCGATTTCTCGGACATGCTTCACGTGGCGTTTCTGCGAAGCCCGCATGCGCATGCCCGTATTGAGAAGATCGACACAACAGCGACCCATGACCGTGACGGGGTCGTTGCCGTGTTCACAGCAGATGACCTGGGCGCGTTCTGGGCGCCATCTCCATTGGTCGTACCGCCGCCTCCGATCGAGGACCTGGTGTTCAACCAGCGCACCCAGACACCTCTCGCGCGTGACGTGGTGCGTTATGTCGGTGAACCGGTTGCGCTCGTCGTGGCAGAAAATCGTTATCTTGCCGAAGATGCCCTGGACCGCATTGTCGTCGATTACGATCCGCTACCTGTCGCGGCCGAACTTGAGCCAAGCGCACAAGTGGATGCGCCGATGGTCCACGATGTGCGCGGCAACGTCGCCGCCGAGGTGCGCCAGGTCAAGGGCGATTACAACCTCGCAAAGAACAACGCGGACGTCGTCATCGCGCGCCGGTTCTTGTACGAACATGGCCTCGCCCAGCCTATCGAAACAAGGGGCATTGTGGCCCGTTGGGACACCAAAGCCGAGCATTTGTCCGTGTGGGCGGCGACCCAGACGCCGACTTCTCTACACGGCGGCCTCGCACAACTGATGGGGCTCGGCTCGCACCAGATCCGCGTCGTAGCTCCGTTTGTCGGTGGCGGCTTCGGGTCGAAGTTGCTGATGTACTACCCGGAAGAACTAATGGTGCCGTGGGCGGCGAGGCAACTCGGGTCTTCGCTCAAATGGATCGAGGACCGCAGCGAGCATTTCGTCGCCACCAGTCAGGAGCGCGGACAGATTCACGACGCTGAGATCGCAGTCTCCCAGGATGGCAAGATCCTCGGGCTCAAGGATGTGTTTCTGCACGACAACGGCGCCTACAACCCGTACGGCCTGACGGTACCGATCAACAGCCAATGCGCGGTGCTTGGGCCTTACGTGGTGCCGGCCTACGACAGTAGTTTCAAGGCGATCTTCACCAACAAGCCGATCGTGGCACCCTTTCGCGGTGCCGGCCGCCAGCACGGTGTCTTCGTAATTGAGCGGTTGCTGGATATAGCGGCGCGCCAGTTAGGCATCGACCGGGTCGAAATTCGGCGTCGCAACCTAATTCCATCGGATGCTTTTCCGTACAAGAACGGCATTATGTTTCAAGATTTTACCGAGCTGCAGTACGACAGCGGCAACTATCTTCCGATCCTTGAGCGCACTCTCGAAATCATAGGCTACGAGAGCTTTGTGCGCGACGAACAGCCAATTTTGCGGGCAGAAGGCAAGTGCGTCGGCATCGGCGTGGTCTGCTACGTAGAAGGCACCGGTATCGGACCGTACGAGGGCGCCAAGGTACAAGTCGATCCGAGCGGCCGTGTCCATGTCGCGACCGGAATCGGCACCCAGGGCCAAAGTCATTTCACCAGTTTCGCGCAGATTGCCGCAGACCTACTCGGCGTGGCCGTCGACGAAGTGGATGTCACGACAGGCGACACCGACCAGTTTGGCTGGGGCGCGGGCACGTTTGCCAGCCGCGGTGCGGTGGTTGCCGGAAACGCAGTGCACGAAGCATGTAGCGCTGTTCGGGAAAAGATACTGAACCTCGCCGCCGAACATTTCGAATGCAGCAGCCAGCAGCTCTCGATCGAGAACGGAGAGGTCCAGACGCTCGACAAGCCAGACCAAAGCATCACAATCGGGGAACTGGCAGTTCTAGCCAATCCGATGCGAGGGGCCGTCAAGCCCGGCACCGAACCGGGACTTCAGGCAACCCGGTATTTCGGCCCCGAAGCCGGGACCACGGCGAGCGGGGCTCATGCCATGATTGTCGAAGTGGATCGCGAGACGATGATGGTCAAAATCCTGAAGTATGTCGTCGTCCACGACTGCGGCACGCCGATAAATCCGATGGTTGTCGAAGGTCAGATTCACGGCGGCGTTGCGCAAGGCATCGGCAACGCCTTCTACGAGAAGGTAATGTACGATGATGCCGGGCAGATAATGAATGCAACGTTGGCCGATTATCTGATCCCCACATCGATGGACGTTCCGGTGATAGAACTCGATCACATCGAAACGCCGTCAACGATGAATCCTTTGGGAATCAAGGGTGTCGGGGAGGCCGGGGCGATACCTGTTGCGCCCGCGTTTGCGCAGGCGGTCGAGGACGCCCTCGGCATTGCCGAAGGTGGCTCTGAAATCCTCGAGATTCCGCTGAGCCCGAACCGCCTTTGGGAATTGGCAGAGGGCGGTACTCAGTAAAAAAAATCCGCTATTCAGCCGCCTCCCGGGTCAGCTCGCCACGCCGTTTTTCCGTCGCTTCCGCATCGATAGTCATGTCGTCATTGATGACGACGCCATAGGCCTCGAAGGCATACTCGCGGCTGCAGAAATCGTCGAGTACATCTTCGAGCACCTGCTCTGCCGGCCGTTCGATGGGGTCGCCATAGCCGCCGCCACACGGCGCGTAGAACGCCATGACGTCGCCGGATTTGGTCGGCACGCCCGAGAACTTTGCCGGCAGGTTATCGACCTTGTCCGGCTCGTTCTGGTTATAAACCTCGATCTTGCCGACCGCGCCCGCATGGCCGCCGAAGGCTCCCCACGGAACATCGATATGACGATCGCACTCATGGGTAATGAAGCCATCGGTCAGCATGCGTTGTGACTTCACCACTCCGATGCCGCCACGATATTTTCCTGCACCCGCCTGCACGTCGTCGCGCAGTTCGTAGCGGTCGCAGACCATCGGCAGATGCATGCCCAGATCCTCGATCGGGTTATTGCGGGTGTTGGCCATCAGATTGTCGATGCAATCGGGGCCGTCAGAATACGGCCGGCCGCCATAAGACCCCTCGTTGACTTCTAAGAACACCCAATAGTCGCCGTTCGGCCGCAAGCCCGAATAGGAAACGAACGACAGGCTGGCCGAGCTGCCGGCGGTCACCTTATCCGGTATGACCGGCGCCAGTGCCTTGATGATCAGATCGATCATCATGTTGCATTGGGTGAACCTGGCTTCCGCGGCGGCGGGAAACTTCGGATTGAACATCGAGCCCTCAGGCGCGATGACCGTGATCGGCCGGAACGAGCCCTGGTTCGACGGTACTGGCACCTCCATCGTTTCGGCATCCAGCAGGAGTGCGCGGAAGGCGCAGTAGCAAGCCACTTTCGTGGACCCGTCGAAGGGCACGTTGAATCCGGTCGGCACCTGATCGGCCGAACCTGTCAGATCGACGGTAATGCCGTCGCCTTCGACCCTGACGCAGACCTTGACCGGCAACGTCTTGCCCCGGTTGCGTCCATCGTCGTCCATAACCCCTTCGGCGAAATATTCGCCATCGGGAATCTCGCTGATGCGCTGACGCATGACGCTTTCGGTGTAGTCCATCAGCTGCTGGGTGGCTGCGAGGACGATATCCTTGCCGTAGGTGTCGAGCAATTCCTGGAACCGTTTGACCCCCAACCGCGCAGCGGCGATCTGTGCTTCCAAGTCGTCTTTCAGCGCCTGCGCCACCCGGCTGTTATTGCCCATAAATTGCCAAAGGGCTTCATTGCGCACGCCTTTTTCATAGAGCTTGACCCCGGCAAACAGCATGCCCTCGGCGAACACGTCCGGAATATCGATGATAAGACCGGGCGTTGCCGCGCCGATATCCAGGTGGTGGGCGGTATTGGCCGAATAGGCGACCAGTTCACCCTGGTAAAAAATCGGAATGACGATGGCAATATCCGGCGAATGGCTGGCACCATAATAGGGGTGGTTGTGAATGACGATATCGTCTTCATGCCACTCACCACCCTGAAGCGATTCCTGAATGCCCTGCAAATAGCCCGGGAGGGAGCCGATATGGAGCGGCGTCGATTCAGATTCGCACAGGGTGTTGAAATCTTTGTCGAACAGCCCAGCGCCGAGATCTTGGGATTCGCGAATAATGGAAGAGAACGACATTCGGAACAGCACGTGACCCATTTCCTCGGCGATGGTATCGAGCGCCCCGGAAATGACCTGCAGGGTGACCGGATCGAGTTTCTTGCTTGCCATGTCTAATCCTCGTTAAAGGCGCAACTAAGTCGCACTGATGTGGATGTTGCCAAAGTCGGATACGCGCGCCCGATATCCTGTCGGTATCACGGTTGTCGAGTTGTGCTGCACGACGATGGCGGGCCCCGCCAACACATGGCCGGCCAACAGTTTGCCGCGATCGTAGCGCGGTGTGTCGTGTGTCTCGCCATTGTCGAATGTTGTTGGCCGTGTGTAGAGCAAGGCGTCCTCGACGCTATGCCCGTTGGCCTTTGCCAATGCCGGCCATTGCAACGGCTCGACCGCCGCCGAGCCGATCACGCGTAAGGTCATAACCTCCACGATGCCGTCGTCGAAGGCGTAGGAATAGTCCTGCCTGTGGAGGTTATGGAAGTTGTCCATTACCTCCTTTTTGTTTTCCACCGTCAGGGGAACGTCGGGCATATCAGCTCTCAATTCGAAACCCTGACCCTGATACCGGCACTCGGCGATTTTTTGGATCCGCTGTTTTTCCGCCGGCACGCCGTCGGCAATGAGACTATCGCGGCAGAGTTGCACCAGCTCTTCGATATGGGTGTTGATATTGTCGATGGCCGCCTGATCCGCGGTATTGAGTATCGCCAGGACCGAGCGCGTGAATTCGTACTGCATGTCGGTCACAAGTAAGCCGATGGCTGCATTGATCCCCGGCGCAGGCGGCACGAGGACTTCGCGGGCGGAAATGATTTCGGCTAACGCAACGCCATGCAAGGGCCCCGCACCGCCAAACGGCATCAGCGAGAATTCGCGCGGATCGAAGCCGCGGGCGACAGAGTTCGCGCGAATGGCAAGCGCCATATTGGAATTGATGATTTTGATAATGCCAAGGGCCGCCTCCTCGATGCTCATGCCGAGGGGCTTGGCGATTATTTTTTCGATTGCTTTGTGGGCTAGGTCGGGGTCGATCGCCAGATCGCCGCCGAGGAATTGATCGGGGTCGAGACGCCCCAAGGCAACCTGTGCGTCTGTTACCGTCGGCTCGGTGCCGCCTTTGGCGTAACAGACCGGCCCCGGATCCGCACCGGCCGAGCGCGGGCCGACAAAGAAGGCCCCGGCGCTATCGAGATGAGCGATCGATCCACCGCCGGCACCAATCGTCGACAGATCGATCATCGGCACCAGCACGGGATGCTGGGCCACATACGTATCGCGCGGATTCATGATCTTGATGCGGCCGTCGGGGATGGTGCTGATGTCGGCCGACGTGCCGCCGATATCGACGGTGATGATATTCTTTTCGTTGGACAATTCACCGCACCACTTGCCGCCGATGACGCCGCCGGCCGGTCCCGACATAAGGATCGTGACAGGACGTTCCGAGCAGTTCGCGACGGTCGAGATACCGCCGTTGGACTGCATCAGGCGCAACTCGGCATCAATTCCTTTGCCGCT
>JAPUHN010000038.1 GCA_027297685.1 Alphaproteobacteria bacterium
TATCGCCAAGTGAAATGCAAATTTTGGTGAGATCATGGCGGGGCCACGAAAATTAATCGCCGGCAACTGGAAAATGAATATTCTGGCGGCGGAGGGGCAAGCGCTTGCCGGCGCCGTTGGCAACTATGCGGCCTCTGCGGGGCCGCTCGACTGTGACCTGCTGGTGTGCCCTCCGGCGACAATATTACACGCGGTCGCCGAACAGCTTAGCGATAGCCCGGTTGCCGTCGGCGGCCAAAATTGCCACGCCGAACCCAGTGGCGCCTTTACTGGCGAGATCAGCGCCGCAATGTTGGCCGATGTGGGCGCCACCGCCGTTATATTGGGCCACTCCGAGCGCCGGCACGGCTTGGGCGAGACCGACGCCATGGTCCAAGCCAAAGTGTCAGCCGTCCTCAACGCCAACCTCATCGCCATTGTTTGTATCGGTGAAACCGAAGCCGAGCGCGACGCCGGCCAGACGCTCGCCGTTTTGCGCAACCAACTCGACGGATCGCTGCCGTCCGCCGCCAGCACTGAAGGAATGGAGGAGCTCACGGAGGTCAACACGGTCGTCGCCTACGAGCCGGTATGGGCGATCGGTACCGGCCGAACGCCCACCGAGGCGGAAATCGCCGTCGCCCACAACCACATCCGCGCCTGTCTCGAAAAGCGAATCGGATCTGCCGCCGACCAGATTCGTCTTCTTTATGGTGGCTCGATGAAGCCCGACAACGCGGCGTCTATTCTGTTGATCGACAATGTCGATGGGGGTCTCATCGGCGGCGCCAGCCTCAACGCGGACGACTTTTGCGCAATCGCCGCGGCAGCGGTGAGCTAAGCGGTTAATTGAGCAGGGGCGTTTAGCACTGGAATTACGACGCGCAAGGCATTAAATACCCGCCAGACAGATTTACTTTTTGCGCATTATGGGCACTACCTGAGAACGCGCGGTAAGAACGAACAATGCAAGCAATAATCCTCGTCGTTCACCTTCTCCTGGCGCTCTTGCTGGTCGGCGTCGTATTGCTTCAGCGGTCTGAAGGCGGACTCGGAGGACTCGGCGGCTCGGGCCCAGGTGGCGGTATGGGTGGTCTGATCGGGGGCCGGACTGCAGCCAATCTGCTGACCCGCGCGACCGGGGTCTTGGCCGGTTCTTTTTTTGCGACCAGCATCGTTCTGGCCATATTGGCCGGCGCCAACACCGGTCCCGTCTCGATCATCCAAGAGGCGCCCAGCGCGACCCAACAGCCGGCGCCAATGCAGCCCCACCAGCCGGCGGTGCCGACGGGCGAATGACCGGCATCGCACTAAACGGCACGAATTCAAGTTTAAGGCGGCACCCGTGCCGCCTTTTTCAGTCGCACCAAGGCAAAACGCTTAAATTTGCCTTGCGGATGAATCATCTTTGTCCGCACACCGTTAAATTGGGTACAAGGTAGGATCATGGCGACTCGGTATATTTTCATCACTGGCGGCGTTGTATCGTCGCTGGGCAAAGGCCTGGCCTCCGCCGCACTGGGCGCGTTGTTGCAGGCGCGTGGGTTTCGCGTTCGCGTGCGTAAACTCGACCCCTATCTCAACATCGATCCGGGGACGATGAGCCCGATCGAACACGGCGAAGTCTACGTCACCGACGATGGGGCGGAGACCGACCTCGATCTGGGCCACTACGAGCGTTTCACCGGCGTCGCCGCGACCAAATCGGACAATGTAACCACTGGTCGGATTTATTCCGAAGTTCTGAGCAAGGAGCGGCGCGGCGACTATCTCGGTGGCACGGTCCAGGTGATCCCCCATGTCACCAACGCGATAAAGAAATTCGTCGTCGCCGACTTGCACGATGAAGACTTTGTGATCTGCGAAATCGGCGGGACGGTGGGCGACATCGAGAGCCTGCCGTTTCTCGAAGCGATCCGCCAACTCGGCAACGAATTGGGCCGCCGCCGGGCGATGTTCATTCATCTGACGCTGGTGCCCTATCTATCGGCCGCCGGCGAGCTCAAAACCAAGCCGACGCAACATTCGGTGAAAGAATTGCAAAGCGTCGGTATTCGCCCGGACATGATTGTTTGCCGTTGCGACCGGCCGATTCCGGAAGCCCAGCGCAACAAGATCGCCCTGTTCTGTAATATTCGCCCCGAAGCCGTGGTGCCGGCGCTCGATGTGGACACCATCTATCAGGTGCCAATCGACTATCACGAGGACGGTTTCGACAACCAAGTGCTGCGGCATTTTAGCCTCGACGCGACGGCACCGCTGAACCTCGATGTTTGGCGCCAAATCGTCAGCCGCATCCGAATGCCCGACGGCGAAGTTAAAATCGCGGTGGTCGGCAAATACACCGACCTACCGGATGCTTATAAATCCTTGTCGGAAGCGCTGTCCCACGGTGGGATCGCCAACAATACCAGAGTAAATCTCGATTGGATTTCTTCCGAAACGTTCGAGGAAGAGAACACCGTCGAGCAACTGAGCGATGTCCACGCCATCCTGGTTCCGGGCGGCTTCGGCGAACGTGGCGCCGAAGGCAAAATACGCGCGGCCCAGTTCGCACGCGAACACATGTTGCCTTATTTCGGCATTTGCTTCGGCATGCAAATGGCGGTGATCGAGGCCGCGCGCAATTTGGCTGACCTGCCGTACGCCGGCTCGACGGAGTTTGGCCCCTGCGCAGACCCCGTGGTCGGTTTGTTGACCGAATGGCAACGGGGCGATGCGAAGGAGCGGCGCGCCAGTGGTGACAACCTGGGTGGCACGATGCGTTTGGGCGCCTATCCCGCACTTCTCGAGAACCGCACCCATATTGCGGAAATATACGGCATCAATGAAATCGCCGAGCGCCACCGCCATCGCTATGAGGTCAACATCAACTACCGTGATACGCTGGAAGCCGCCGGTTTGAAATTCTCGGGTCTGTCACCCGACGGCATGCTGCCCGAGGTGGTCGAGCTGGTCGAACATCCGTGGTTCATCGGTGTGCAA
This sequence comes from Alphaproteobacteria bacterium, assembly GCA_027297685.1. Lineage (GTDB taxonomy): Bacteria > Pseudomonadota > Alphaproteobacteria > UBA6615 > UBA6615 > JAPUHN01. The sequence goes on from JAPUHN010000038.1 coordinate 2,965, forward strand.
TTCCATCCCGAATTGAAATCGAAGCCGTTCGATCCGCACCCGTTGTTCAGCTCGTTCGTCGCTGCCGCCCTCGATCAGTCGCGGTTGGTGTGATCATGGCTGGAACCGGCCATGTTGCGATCGGCGATGTCGTTGTAGGCAACGACCGGCCGCTTTCGTTAATCGCCGGCCCGTGCCAGCTTGAATCACGGGCGCACGCTCTGGAAATAAGCGCGGCGCTAGCCGAGATGGCAAAAAAGCTCGGAATCGGAGTGATCTACAAAACCAGCTTCGACAAGGCGAACCGGACCTCGATCGACACGGCGCGCGGGCTTGGCCTCGAGGAATGTTTACCGATTTTCGCCGAGATTCGAGAAACCACCGGCCTACCCGTGTTGACCGACGTCCATCAGGCCGATCATTGCGCCCGGGTCGCCGAGGCCGTCGACGTGTTGCAGATACCGGCGTTTTTATGCCGCCAGACTGATTTGATTGTCGCGGCGGCCGAGACCGGGCGGGCGCTTCATATCAAGAAGGGCCAGTTCCTCGCCCCCTGGGACATGAAAAATGTGGTCGCCAAGGCGCGCGCGGCCGGCAACGAGCGTGTCCTGGTCTGCGAGCGCGGCACCAGCTTCGGCTATAACACCCTGGTATCCGATATGCGTTCGCTGCCGATCATGGCCAGCCAAACGGAATGTCCGGTGGTTTTTGATGCCACCCATTCGGTGCAACAGCCAGGCGGGCAGGGCACCAGTAGTGGCGGCCAACGGGAATTTGCCCCGGTGCTGGCGCGTGCCGCTGTCGCGGTCGGCGTGGCAGCCGTATTCATGGAAACCCACGAAGACCCCGACCGGGCACCCAGCGACGGGCCCAACATGATCCCTCTCAAGGCGTTGCCGGGGATTGTTGAGACGCTGCTCGAGATTGATAAAGTGGCGAAGGCGCGTCCGGTGACGCTGTCGTAATGTCGAAATCCAAAGTAACCAGCAAAAGTGTGATGCATGAGTGCGATCGCAGACATTGAAGGGCGCGAGATACTCGACAGCCGGGGCAATCCGACGGTCGAGGTAGACGTAACCCTGGAAACCGGCGCCTTCGGCCGCGCCGCGGTGCCCTCGGGTGCTTCCACCGGAGCTCACGAAGCGGTCGAGTTGCGCGACGGCGATGCTGCGCGTTATGGCGGCAAGGGTGTGCTCAACGCAGTCCATGCAGTGAACAACGAAATCTTCGAAGCGTTGTCCGGCCTCGACGCCGATAATCAGGAGCATTTAGATTCGCTGCTGGTCGATCTCGACGGCACGCCGAACAAGGCCCGCCTGGGCGCCAACGCGATCCTCGGCGTCTCCCTGGCCACCGCCAAAGCCGCGGCGGAGGACGCCGAATTGCCGCTCTACCGCTATGTCGGCGGCAGTAACGCGCGAACACTGCCGGTGCCGATGATGAACATCATCAATGGCGGCGCCCATGCCGATAATCCGATCGACATTCAGGAATTCATGATCATGCCGGTCGGCGCCGATGATATCGCCGATGCGGTACGTGTCGGCGCCGAAGTGTTTCATGCTTTGCGGCGGCAGTTGTCCGACGCCGGCCACAACACAAATGTCGGCGACGAAGGCGGCTTCGCACCCAACCTGCAAAACGCCGACGAAGCGCTCGGCTACATCCTGAAGGCGATCGAAGTCGCCGGCTACAAACCGGGCGACGACGTCTATCTCGCACTCGACGCCGCCGCGTCGGAATTTTTTGCCGACGGCGTCTACAATTTATCGGGCGAGGGCAAGAAACTTGGCTCGCCCGAGATGGCCGCATACCTCAAGGACTTGTGCGACCGGTTCCCGATTATTTCGATCGAAGACGGCATGGACGAGGACGACTGGGAGGGATGGCGCACCCTGACCGAACTCCTCGGCGACCGTATCCAATTGGTCGGCGACGATCTATTCGTTACCAACCCGACGCGGCTGCGCGACGGCATTACCAAAGGCGTCGCCAATGCCATCCTTATCAAGGTGAACCAGATAGGCACCCTGTCGGAGACCTTAGAGACGGTCGAAACCGCCCACACCGCGGCCTATCGTGCCGTTATGTCCCACCGGTCCGGCGAAACCGAGGATACAACGATTGCCGATCTCGCTGTCGCCACCAATTGCGGGCAAATAAAAACCGGCTCGCTAAGCCGCTCCGACCGATTGGCCAAGTACAACCAATTGCTGCGGATCGAGGATCAATTAGGTCCGGCGGCACGCTATGCCGGACGGTCGGTCCTGCCAAAATAGTACTAAAATTTCGCTTTAAAGCTTGACGGCGCGAATCCTATTGTGATTCCATTACCTTATGACAGTATTCGAAGATATTCGATTGCGCGCAAGCCAAATTTGGCTGACCGTTTTCGGCGCGCTCGTTCTGGCCTACTTCTCCTATCATATGATTCAAGGAAATCATGGCGTTATCGCGCTGCTCGAACTTCAGTCGAAAGTTGCAATGGCGGAAGTCATTCGATCCGAGACCAATGCCGAACATCAACGCCTGGTCCGACAGGTCGCCCTGTTGCGCCCCGATAATCTCGATCCGGACATGCTCGAAGAGCGGGCGCGTGTGATGTTGAATTATGTCCACCCTGACGAAATCGTCATAATCCCGCCGAGCACGCGTTAGTTAATCAAAAATATTCTCCGGACCTTCATCGGCGAACACTTCGCGGAACTGCGACGCAGCTTTCAGCACAGCGCAGGCAGTCACTGCGATCTTATATTTCTCTGCTCATTCCGCCGATTGACAAATAGCGAGTAAATTGCTGAAATTTCCCCGAGATTATTGAATTTATTGGTATTTTCGCCTTGCCGAAAAGGTTAGGCTTGCTTACTTGTCCGTATTCTAACGGCGGTTCTTTTTGGCCTCAGGGGGAGCAAATATGGCGACGGCGACGCAAAGTGCGCGCGCAAAAAGCGCGAAACGCCCGGCGAAATCCCGGCGACAGAAGCGAAGCTCCGCAGTCGAACACAGCGCCGAGGAATTGATCGCCTTCTACCGCGAAATGCTGAAGATCCGCCGGTTCGAGGAGAAGGCCGGTCAGATGTACGGTATGGGCCTGATCGGCGGGTTTTGCCATCTCTATATCGGCCAGGAAGCCGTAGTCGTTGGTATGCAAGCAGCCCTTGAACCACAGGACGCGGTGATAACCACCTACCGCGATCATGGTCATATGCTGGCTTGCGGGATGGAGCCGCGCGGCGTCATGGCTGAACTCACCGGGCGCGTCGGCGGCTATTCGAAGGGCAAAGGCGGGTCGATGCACATGTTTTCGACCGAGAAAAACTTTTACGGCGGCCATGGCATTGTCGGCGCCAATGTACCGCTGGGAACTGGCATCGCCTTCTCCTACAAATACCGCCAGGAGGGCGGTGTGTGTCTGACTTATTTTGGCGATGGCGCGGCAAACCAAGGCCAGGTCTACGAATCGTTCAACATGGCCGCGCTGTGGAAGTTGCCAGTGATCTACGTCATCGAAAACAACCGATACGGCATGGGCACATCGGTCGAGCGGGCGTCGGCCGGCACACATTTATGGCAACGGGGCCAAGCGTACGGAATTCCTGGCGAGCAGCCCGACGGCATGGACGTACGCATCGTTAACGCGGCGGCGCGCGCCGCGCTCGCCCATGTGCGCGGCGGCAACGGACCGTTCATTCTCGAAATGCAGACCTACCGTTACCGCGGTCATTCGATGTCCGACCCGGCAAAGTATCGCACTAAGGAAGAGGTGCAGAAAATGCGCGCCGAGAAAGATCCGCTCGACACGCTCAAGACGGTGCTTATCGAGCGCGGCGACGCCACTGAAGAAGATTTAAAAACCTACGACCGCGAGGTCCGTGAGATCATCAACGAGGCCGCCGAGTTCGCTCAAACCAGCCCGGAACCCGATCCTTCCGAGCTCTACACCGACATACTGCGGGAAGCCTAGGGTTCAACGATGACCTGTAACTGTACCGGAATATATACTGGGCATAAGGATACCCTTCGATGAGCGTCCAAATTCTCATGCCGGCCCTATCGCCGACAATGACCGAAGGTAATCTAACGCGGTGGCTCAAGTCCGAAGGCGATACGGTGGCGCCCGGCGACGTACTCGCCGAAATCGAAACCGACAAGGCCACCATGGAAGTCGAAGCTGTCGACGAAGGCGTTCTCGGCAAGATACTTGTTCCCGAGGGCGCCGAGGACGTGGCGGTGAACACCCCCATCGCGGTCCTCCTGGAAGACGGCGAAAGCGCCGCTGACATCACTGTGCCAGAGCCGGTTGCCGCCACTCCGGCCGCACCGGATATCGCGCCGGCCGGCAACGGCCACGATACGGTGGCGAAAGCTGCGGCGACGCCGGAGCCAGTAACCACACAAGCGCCGCTGGAGGACACCTATACCGGCGAGACTGCGTACATAACCGTTCGCGAAGCGCTGCGCGACGCCATGGCCGAAGAGATGCGCCGAGACGAAACCGTTTTCCTGATGGGAGAAGAAGTCGCACAATACCAGGGCGCCTATAAGGTCAGCCAAGGCATGCTCGAAGAATTTGGCGAGCGGCGGGTCATCGATACGCCGATCACCGAGCAGGGTTTCACCGGCATCGGCGTCGGCGCGGCACTTGGCGGGCTTCGGCCGATCATCGAGTTCATGACCTTCAACTTCGCCATGCAGGCGATCGATCAAATCATAAATTCCGCCGCAAAAACCCTCTACATGTCAGGCGGCCAAATGACCGCGCCGGTGGTATTCCGCGGACCCAACGGCGCCGCATCGCGCGTCGCTGCTCAGCATTCGCAATGCTACGCCAGCTGGTACGCGCATTGCCCCGGCCTCAAGGTCGTCGCACCTTATTCCGGCGCCGACGCCAAGGGACTGTTGAAGTCGGCGATCCGCGATCCCAACCCGATAATTTTTCTCGAGAACGAAATTCTTTACGGCCAGAGCTTCGACGTGCCCACATCGGACGACTTCACGGTACCGATCGGCCGCGCCAAAGTTCTACGTCAAGGCGCCGACGTTACCATCACGGCATTCTCGCTGATGGTCGCGCGCGCGCTCGAGGCCGCTGACGCACTGGCGGCGGAGGGAATTTCCGCTGAAGTGATCGACCTACGAACTCTGCGGCCCCTCGACACGGCAACTATCGTCGAATCGGTCAAAAAGACCAACCGCCTGGTCTCGGTCGAGGAAGGCTGGCCGTTCGCCGGGATCGGCTCGGAAATGGCGGCGCTGATGATGGAGCAAGCTTTCGATTGGCTCGATGCGCCGGTGGCGCGAGTGCATGGCGCCGACGTGCCGATGCCCTATGCCGCCAATTTGGAACAACTGGCGATGCCGCAAACCGGCGACATCGTTTCCGCCGTTAAAAATGTTACCTATCGCGGCTGATGAGATTCGCTTAGATTCTATAAACACAGAAGTTGATGGCAGAAATCACTCTCAAATAATGCGAACGGTAAAGATTATTGCCATAACCGGAACTAATTTGCCACACTTCGCAACAACCATCCGCCGCACCGGCGATACAATCCGCCCTCGACGCCCGCAGGGATTATAGAACATGCCCATCACCATTTTGATGCCAGCGCTATCGCCGACCATGACCGAGGGTAACCTCGCCCGCTGGTTGAAGAGCGAAGGTGACAGCGTCGCTCCCGGCGATGTTATCGCCGAAATCGAAACCGACAAGGCGACGATGGAGGTCGAGTCCGTCGACGAGGGTATATTGGCCAAGATATTGGTCGCCGAGGGCGCCGAAGAGATCGCCGTCAACACCCCGATCGCGGTGTTGCTGGAAGAGGGCGAAGATGACAGCGTTCTGGCAAATTTCGACGCCGGCGCAGCTGCACCAATCGCAGCCCCGGCTGCCCCGGAGCCAGCGCCCACACCAGCCGCTGCCCCAGAACCGGCACCCACTCCAGCGCCAACTGCTGCTGCCGTGTCGGATACGGGAGGGCGCATTTTCGCCAGTCCCCTGGCCCGGCGTATGGCCGAGCAGCAGGGAATCGACTTGGCATCGGTCAAAGGCACCGGCCCGAACGGGCGCATCGTCAAGGCCGATATCGAAGCCCATGCCGGTGCTGCGCCAGCCGGCGTCACCGCAACTCCATCAACAGCGGCCCCGGCCGCCACGGTGGCAACCGCCATCGCCGGCGAGACACCGTTCGAACTTGTGTCGGTCAATAATATTCGCAAAGTGGTCGCCCGCCGTCTCACCGAATCAAAGCAGCAGGTGCCCCATTTCTACATGACGGTGGATTGCGAGATCGACGAACTATTGAAAGTGCGGGCCGACCTCAACGCCCGCGCCAAGGACGGCGAGTTTAAAATCTCGGTCAACGACATGGTCATCAAGGCCTCTGCGGTGGCATTGATGCAGGTGCCGGCCGCCAACGCGTCGTGGTCCGACGACGGCATCAAGATGTACAGCCAAGCCGATATCTCGGTCGCGGTGGCCATCGACGACGGCCTGATCACGCCGATCGTGCGTAATGCCAATGGCAAGGGTCTGCGCACCATCTCTGAAGACATGCGTGATTTGGCGGCAAAAGCCCGCGACGGCAAACTGGTGCTGGAGGAGTATCAGGGCGGCACCTTCTCGATCTCCAATCTCGGCATGTTTGGCATTAAGGATTTCCAAGCCGTGATCAACCCGCCCCAGGGGTGCATCCTAGCGGTCGGCGCCGGCGAGGAACGACCCATCGTCAAGGATGGCGCGCTGGCTATCGCCACGGTGATGTCGTGCACCTTGTCGGTCGACCACCGCGTCGTCGACGGCGCGATCGGCGCGCAATTCCTCGCCGCATTCAAGGCCCTCATCGAAGACCCGCTCGGAATGTTGCTGTAGGGCACCTGGTCAGGCCGAGGAGGTCGTTTTGGCAGATAGTAAATTCGATTTGATCATTGTCGGCGGCGGTCCCGGCGGCTACGTGGCGGCCATCCGCGCCGCCCAACTCGGTCTCAAGACCGCGGTCGTCGAGGCCGAGCATCTGGGCGGCATCTGCCTCAACTGGGGCTGCATTCCGACCAAGGCGCTGCTGCGCTCGGCGGAAATCTATAACTACATCCAACACGCCGAGGCGTTCGGCCTGAAGGTCACCGGGGCGTCGTTCGATTTACAAAAGATCGTCGAGCGGTCGCGTGCGGTGTCCAAGCAACTCAATCAGGGCGTCGGCTATCTGCTGAAAAAAAACAAGGTCGAGGTAATCGACGGCTGGGGCAAGCTCGCCGGCGGCTCCGCCGGCGCCCGCAAGCTGAGCGTCGAAAAGGATGGCAAAAAGATCGCCGACCTGGAGGCCAAGAACATCATCCTGGCGACCGGCGCCCGCGCGCGCGACCTGCCCGGGCTGGAGGCCGACGGCAAGCTGATCTGGACTTACCGCGAAGCCATGGTACCCGACGTCATGCCGAAATCGTTGTTGGTCGTCGGCTCCGGCGCGATCGGCATCGAATTTGCCTCGTTCTACCGCACCCTGGGCGCCGAGGTGACGGTCGTCGAAGTGCTCGACCGCGTGCTGCCGGTTGAAGATGCGGAAATCTCCGCCTTGGCCCACAAGGCGTTCGAGAAGCAGGGCATGACCATCCACACCGGCGCCACCGTGAGCGCGTTGAAAGTGGGTAAAAACAGTGTCACCGCCACTATCGAGGCGAGCGGCGAGGCGGGCGGCAAGAAATCCGAGTTAACCTTCGATCGTGTCATCATGGCGGTCGGCATCGTCGGCAACGTCGAAAATATCGGCCTCGAAGGCTCACAAGTGAAAGTCGATCGAACGCATGTTGTGATCGACGAATGGGGCGCTACCGGCGAAGCCGGCGTGTGGGCGATCGGCGATCTGGTCGGACCGCCCTGGCTGGCCCACAAGGCCGAGCACGAAGGCGTCATTTGCGTCGAAAAGATCGCCGGCGTTAAAGGTGTACACCCGCTCGATACCTCGCGCATCCCCGGCTGCACCTATTGTCAGCCACAGGTCGCCTCGATCGGCCTCACCGAAGCGGCGGCGAAGGAGCAGGGCCACAAGGTGCGGGTCGGCCGGTTTCCGTTTCAAGGAAATGGTAAGGCAATTGCGCTAGGAGAGCCCGAGGGTCTGGTCAAAACCGTGTTCGACGCCGAGACAGGCGAGTTGCTCGGCGCACACATGATCGGCACCGAGGTAACCGAACTGATCCAGGGGTACGGCATTGCCAAGACCTTGGAAACAACCGAAGAGGAATTGATGCACGCGGTGTTCCCCCATCCGACGCTCAGCGAAATGATGCACGAGTCGGTACTTGACGCTTACGACCGCGTTATCCATTTTTAGCTCATGACGCTGACATCCTCGACTGACCGCGCCGCCGCCGCGGCGCTGCGCCATCCAGAAAAGCGCAACCGTCCGGACAATCCGATCCAGCGCAAACCCGACTGGATTCGGGTCAAGGCGCCGACCAGCGCGGCCTATCACGAAACCCGCAAGCTCATGCGCGAGCTCAATCTGGTCACCGTGTGCGAAGAAGCAGCGTGCCCGAATATCGGCGAATGCTGGGCCAAGAAGCACGCGACCATGATGATCATGGGCGATACCTGCACGCGCGCCTGCGCGTTTTGCAACGTCGCCACCGGCACGCCGAAACCCCTCGATGCGATGGAGCCGGCCAATGTCGGCCTCTCGATCGCCACCCTGGGGCTGGAGCACGTCGTCATCACCTCGGTCGACCGCGACGATCTGTCCGACGGCGGGGCAGGGCACTTCGCCAGCGTTGTGCAGGCAATCCGCGCCGCCGCGCCGGCTACGACAATCGAGATTCTCACGCCCGACTTCAAGGACAAGCCGGGCGCCGTCGAGACTATCGCAAACAGTCCACCCGACGTTTTCAACCACAATCTTGAGACCGTACCGCGGCTGTATCCGACGATCCGGCCGGGCGCGCGCTATTTCATCAGCCTCAGTTTGTTGCGCGATATTAAACGCTACCTACCGCGGATGTTCACCAAGTCGGGCCTGATGGTCGGGCTGGGCGAGACCCGCGAAGAGGTGGGCCAGGTGATGGACGATTTACGCGCCGCCGACGTCGACTTCCTGACCATCGGCCAATATCTGCAGCCGACCCCCAAGCACGCGCCGATCGACCGTTTCGTCACCCCCGACGAGTTCGAAGGTTACGCCGCATTAGCTCGCGGTAAGGGCTTCCTGCTGGTCTCGGCGACCCCGCTGACGCGGTCGAGCTATCATGCGGGCGACGACTTCACCAAACTGCGCGCAGCGCGCGATGCTAAGCTGGCAGCAACCGCTGCCGAATAAATTCAAGCCCCGTTCAAGACGTGCCAACGCATAAGGAAATCAGGGTTGTCCCGCACAGCCCCCGGCAACTCTACGAGCTGGTCGCCGACATCGAGCGCTACCCGGAATTTCTGCCGTGGTGCATCGCCGCGCGCAACCGCTCGCGCGAGGCGGCGGCAGACGGCGAATTGATCACGGCCGACCTGGTGATCGGCTTCAAGATGTTCCGCGAGCGCGTCACCTCCAAAGTTACCCTGCATCCACCCGGCGCCGACGAGACCGGCCCCGACTCCTATGGCCGCATCGACGTCGAGTATGTCCGAGGACCGCTGAAATATCTGCGGAACCACTGGGTCTTCTTACCGGCCGAGGGCGGCGGTTGCGAGATCGACTTTTTCGTCGACTTCGAGTTCCGCTCGCGGATTTTGCAGAAAATCGTCGGCGCGCTATTCCACGAAGCGGTCAGCCGCATGGTCGCCGCGTTCGAGCGCCGCGCGACGGCACTGTACGGCCCGCCGGGGCGCTAGGTAAATTGCAGGTATTCTTGAGAAAGTATTAGCCAAACTAATTGGCTCGTAGGCGTAAAATATCGCTGTAAAAAGCGCATCCCTTCAATGCCACTTCGTCGCTGACAATCCTATAAATCGGAATATCTGCCACATAGGCGGTTTTCCGCCACGACTTTGGAACCTCTGCAAGAAGTATTGTCGCAAAAACAAGCTGGGATATTCCTTCAAAATACCGCCCCACAGGTATACCCCGCCTCGCGCCGCCACCCGCGACTTTGCGCTCAAGGAATTGCAGCGCGCTGCATGCGCCGGTAGCCGAGATCGTCCATGGCGTGCGCGATCAGCAAATACAGCGCCTCGGTCGCCGCGCGGGTACGCTGCAAGTCGGGCTGACACCGCTAGGGACTTGGTCTAGCAGGTCTCCTGACAGGTGCGGGGAAAGGGCGTTTCGGTCGGATCGGTCATTTTGATTGCGCTAGTTAGGCATGTCGGTAAAGGGCCGGCGCAAGCTTGTTGTTCAATTGCCCCCGCGCACCAGCGTACGGATGAGCGCAAGCGCCGTCTGCAATGTGGCGTCGCGAACGGCGGCGCGGTTGCCGGGGAAAACTTCGCGGTGATGGACCGTCGGCCGGCCGCGGCCGGCACAGGCAAAATGCACCAGCCCGACCGGTTTGTCGGCCGAGCCGCCGCTGGGCCCGGCAATACCGGTCACCGCCACGGTGACATCGGCCATCGAGCGCGACAACGCGCCCTCGGCCATGGCGCGGGCGACCTGCTCACTGACCGCGCCGTGCAGGGCGATTAGCATGCTTGGCACGCCCACCAGCTCGATCTTGGCTTCATCGGAATAGGTGACGAACCCCCGGTCGACGACGTCGGACGAGCCGGCGATTTCGGTCAGGCAGCCGATGATCAAGCCGCCGGTACACGATTCCGCGGTCGCCAGCTTGATATCGGCGCGGCGGCACAGCTCGAGCAACTCGGCGGCATCGTGGAGTAGTTGGGCATCGAACATGGGGCTGATCCAATTGGGGGCTCTATCCAAACAGGGCGGGCAGGCTGGGCAAGTTGTGCTCAAGGCCGAGCCATACTGCAATCAATAAGGTGAGAATACCGGCGTAGACGCCGGCGACGATATCGTCGAGCATTATACCCAGGCCGCCCGGCGCACGCTCGGCCATGCGGCACGGCCACGGCTTGGTGATGTCGGTGAAGCGAAACAGCACGAAGGCGACGATGTAATAGCGCCAGTCCAACGCCACCGGCAAAATTGCCAGCCATTGGCCGGCGAATTCGTCGATGACGACACTGCCCGGATCGCTGCGCCCGATAGCGTCGGCGTAGCGGCCGCTTGCCCACACCCCGGCGACAAAAGCCAGCAGAATAGCCAGTGAGAGCAGCCACGGGCCGCCCAGTATGTGCAGCCCGGCGGCGCAGGGCAGGGCGACGAGCGACCCCCAGGTCCCCGGCGCGACCGGCAGATTGCCGCTGCCGCCGCCCGTCGCAATAAAGGAAACCAATGCCGACGGCGTGCCGGTCCCGGCCCTGTCGTTGTCCGGCTTGGCCATGGTCAGATTATGCCTTCGGTTGGCAGCACCAATGTCGCCGTCGCTTGCGCGGCAATGCCTTCGCCACGGCCGGTGAAGCCGAGACCCTCGGTGGTCGTCGCCTTGATGGAGACCCGATCCGGCGGCAGGCCGAGCATACCGGCGAGACTGGCGGCTAGGGCCGCGCGGTGGGGCGATATTTTCGGGCGCTCGCAGATTACCGTGACATCGAGATGGGCGATCCGGCCGCCGCGCGCCGCCATGAGTTCGACCGCGTGCAGCAAAAACTGCCGGGAATCAGCGTCGCGCCACACCGGGTCGCTGGGCGGAAAGTACTCGCCGATATCGCCCGCCCCGAGCGCGCCGAGAATAGCGTCGGTGGCGGCGTGTAATAGGACATCGGCATCGGAGTGCCCGATCAAGGCTTGGTCGTGGGCGATCGTTATACCGGCCAGCCGCACCCCATCGCCCGGCCCGAAGCGATGAACGTCGAATCCCGAACCGACGCGCGTTTCGGTTGCCGCCGCCAGCCAGCGGCCGGCCCGCGCTAAATCGTCTTCGGTGGTGATTTTGATATTTTCCTCCGCGCCGGCCACCATGGTCACCGGCATGCCGGCCGCCTCGGCGAGCGCGGCATCGTCGGTATGTTCGCGCGCCTGCGCCGCTTTGTGCGCCTCAAATATAGCGTCAAAGCGAAAGCCCTGCGGCGTCTGCGCCCGCCATAAATCGGCGCGATCCACTGACGTCGCAACGAGGCCATGCGCCCCTCGCTTCAGGGTGTCGTTGACCGGCAACGCAGGAATAGCTGCCGGGCCGTCGTCGAGGGCGATAATCACGCGATTTATCAAACTCGGCGGGACA
>JAPUHN010000380.1 GCA_027297685.1 Alphaproteobacteria bacterium
CCACCGGCCTGGCTGTTTGCGCTGCCGCCGCCATTGTTGCCCGAATTACCGCCGGCATTGCCATTCGAGGCGACTTCGGCGTTCGCACCATTACCCTGTCCATTGTTGGAACCAGGACCATTACCTTGGCCATTGCCGGAACCGCCACTGGCTTGGGCGTTTTCGCTGCCCGAACCACCGTTGCCCTGGCCGTTGCCGTTATTGCCCTGGCCATTGCCGTTATTGCTCTGGCTGTTGCTGGATTGGCCGCCCGCTCCTTGTTCATTATTGGAGCCGGGGCCATTGCCCTGACCGTTGCCGGAACCGCTGTTGGCCTGCGCACTATCGCCGCCTGAGCCATCGCCGCCTTGGCCGCCGTTACCCGGGCTGCCGCCACCTTGACCGCCATTGCCCTGACCGCCATTGCCGTTGTCGTTATTTCCGCCGCCGCTGTCGCCCTGGCCATTATTTCCGGGAGGATTATCGGCCGGCGGATTGGGGTCAGACGTTTCTATCGGGACGGCGTTACCATCGAACAAAGCCTCAAGGTCGAAATCGTCTTCGGAATCTTGCTCGTCATCGTCGTCTTTTTCGTCGTCCAGGAGAGGATCGGCCGCTGGATTGGCGCCGTCGGGCGGTCCACCCTCTTCTGCCTGGTCGGCGGCCTGAGCCTGCTCCGGCAGAGAAGCTTCTTCCTCGTCCCCATCAAACGTCTGCGTGGCCTCGCTATCGGACTGACTATCGTCAGCCGTCTCTTCACCTTCGGCGTCCGGGCTGTGACCGGGCAGTTCCGCAACTTCCAAAAGGGTTGGCAATTGCGCGCCGTCGAGATCGAGTTCGAGCAACTGGGAGAGATCTAGCGACGTTAGGTCGGCCGGCAGGTCGGCATTCCCCAACGCCGATTGCAACGGTCCGGCATCAAAAAAACGTTCGACCGGGCCGCTGCCATCGGTCGGGTCGAGATTCAGGAGAGCCTCGAGGTTGAGCAACGTCAGGTCTGGCACTATGCCGTCACTGGCTGCCTGAGCGACCACCGGCCCCAGTCCGGGCGACACGGGCGCTGTTTCCAGGGTCTCGGCACCCAACACGTCGCTGGCCGGATTGGTTGCGGCCACTTGGGGCGCGTCGGCGTTGTCTGTATTTGAATGGTCGGTCACTGGTTAAGCTCTCAAAGGACAAGGGCGTAAAGTATTTGGTCATAAAACAGTAATAAATAATTAGGTAAAATGAAACTGTTTATTAAATAAATTCAAATCAAATTCTATTTATTAAGGTTAACTACAAATTAATATTCCACCTAGACATTAACTATTCATTCATGTTAACTATAAATATCGTTGAATTTAGCCGCTCCCGAACCGGCTGCGCCCGGTCGATCGGTCCTGCAATCGACGGGCGCGCCTGCCTGCGTCGCCAAATTCTGCGTTCGAAGATTGTACTGGAAGCCAGAATGTCCACCGTCCGGATGGTTTGTGACAAACCCAATACCCAGAAAACGAATAGGTTCGTCCGATCCGTCCAGACCCAGATGAGCAAAGGCGGACCCGATGAGGTCCGCCTGCCCGTCGTTCGTATCGGGTATCCGGTGGTTTTGACCCGCGTCCTTTTTCAGACCGGATGGTTAGATTCTATTGCTAAACGTTCACCAGGCTGCGCGCATTCGCAAGCACTTCGGCTGGCACATCTAAATAGTACTCGAAGCCCTTGCCGCCGAGGAAGTAGGCGTCGAGAAACATCAACGCGACAAACGTCACAAAGAACCAGGCGCTGAAGGGGAAGCCAACTTCTACGGAAATCTCGCCAGCCTGGTCGTCTTTCAATCGGCGGATGACTGTAGTCAAGCGCCGTACGGTGCGATCTAGGGAATTACGCATCTTCTGCATCCTTTCCGCCGTTCTGGCTCGGTGAGTTGGTCCGCCGACCAGTCACGTAATCTGCAAAATATGAGATAAATTTAGGCGGTATCTTTTTATAAGACCTTTAAAATTATAATTAACTTTTAGTTAAATTTTACAGTTAACCCATTGTTTATTATGAATATAAATCCTGTCTCCTCGGTGGTTAGCGAGCCAATCTCGGGCCGACGCGCCTCAAACTGTCAGGCAAGATTCTGGCTGCAATCGATTTTCGATCGGCGTAATCGTCGCGACCGTTTTGTGAATAGTAATTTTTGAATGACTGGTCCTCTGTGGAACCGGTCGAAATCGCCCAGGACCAGGCACATGCTTAAGACGACGCACTACAAGCCCCCGTCCGCTGTTCTTCCCAACCGGAAAACAGAAAGCATGAGCAATGGCCACACGAAACGTAATCAACGTATCCAACGTCGAACAATTTGTTGACGACTTCGTCCAGCGATCCGACCACCCGGCGCTGAAACGTTGGTTGTCGAGTAACGTCCGCCGCTGGATTCTCAAACACTATGACCGCGCCGACCGGGTCGTTCTCGATCCGGCGACCGGCGGTTTCGTGCTCACCGAAGCACAGGGGGTTCTGCGACCGTTCGAGGGTAGTGTGCTCGACTGGTGTGCCGCCGCGATCGAGCGCGGCGACGAGGTCGTGCACCTACGTCTTGGCGCCTCCTTGCGCAAGCGGATAGACCGCGCTCTGGCAGCCCTTGCCAACGAGATTGAAGACGGGACACCACTATCACTCGACCGTATCCCTTTTCCAAAGGCCGAGGCCAAAGCCAAAAAGCAGCGCCACGCTCGTCACGTCGAGCGCCGCAAAGCGCGCCTCTTGAAAGCGGCTATTCCAGTTTACAATGCGATCACGGGCGAAACGGTCGTACGCCTGACGACGCCCGAAAGTCTGGCCGACGAGGGCAGCCGCATGAGCCATTGCGTCGCCACCTATGACTATTGGGTACATAGAGGCTACAGCGAGATTTATTCGGTACGCGACCGCGATGGCAAATCGCGGGCGACTGTCGAAGTCGATCTGAGTAACAGTTCCAGCGGCATTGTCTGGCAAATCAAGGGTTTCGCCAACGGCCCGGTCGAGCCACGCTATCGGCCGGTGTTGCAGGGTTTCATCCGCAGCCGCGACTATCCCGTCGAAGATGACCAAGACAATCTGCTTACCGACGATGCGTCATTCCTCGTCGACCCGCAGCGGCTGGAGCAGCTACTTGTTGAGGGCGGCGGTCTCCGCATGGCTCCGCGCCAACCGGTTTGCCGGTTATAAGGCATTGCGCGATGCCCCTCTCAGCCTCCTCCTGCGCACCATAGCGGCCAACGCCGAACGCTTACCCGATCGGGTATTGAACGAAGTATATCGAGCACTGAAACCCAACGCCGGTGTATACTTGCGTGCCCGCCGTACCGCCCTGTTCTCGATCTATGGTATCGCGGTGTCACTGTTCTATGTTGAGCTGCCTTTGCCGCTGCTCAACCAGGTACGCCAAGGTACTTTTAAGAGGAGCGCGGTCGCGGACGAGGCTTGCACCATCTACCGTGCTGCCGAAGCAGCCGTGACCCGGCTGGCCTTGGCCGCGCCTGACCGATTGTACGCCTTGGGACCGGCGCGCCGGCTTGAACCCTGGGAAGTCGAGCTGCTGGAAAGCCCAGCCGATGTGCTACAGCGCTCGCAAATCGACGTCGTTCCCCTACGCGCCGCCCGCCACCTCGCGCTACGCCGCGCCATGAATCAGGCCAAGCGCCAGTGTTTGGGACGGCGCGCCAAGCCCTGCAAGGCTCACACCACCATCCGCGGCCTGCTCGACGGCTCGCGCGGCCAGTACGTGCTGTAGGCGGCAGCGAATTGGGGCGCAAACCAGCACATATTTATACGGCTTTCTCATCAATCATAGATAAACACCGCGTCTTAAAGCGTTTAGCGACCCATCCCGGTATGGCATAATCATCAGTGGAAGTAGCAACTGTCTCTGAAGTGTCGAGCGGAACAAGGCGGCTGTGAGAAATGTGGACAGCACTTGCGATACTGCGGGCGAGACTGCGCGCCGACCGGCATGCGGCGACCGCGATCGAGTACGCGTTGATCGGCTCGTTGGTTGCCGTCGCGGCGATGGCCGGCATGATCGCCTTCGGTATTTCGCTTGACCAATTGTTCACCTATGTATCCGGCCAGATCGTCGCCCAGACGCCGGTCGATCCCGCCAAATGCGTCGAAGTTGGCTCCAATTGTCCAAAATAGATCCCGCGAACC
>JAPUHN010000381.1 GCA_027297685.1 Alphaproteobacteria bacterium
TGGGTGGTCCAATTGCGTCCCGACTGGCGATCTTCAAATTCGATCAGCGCGCTGACAATCGACACGCGGCGCAAGTAACCGGTAGATGAATTAGGGTCGGGATCCTGCAACAACCCGTTAATCAATTCCATACCGCCACGACCCGGCTGGGCGTTTGCGGAGACCTCGCCAATACCCACAACGACCTCGCCATCGGGTGTGCGCACCACCCGCAGGCGGGGGCCAAATAGTTCGAGCTCGGTGGGTGCGAGGAGCCCGCGCATCAACGCACGTAAACTCAACCGCACCGACATTTCCGGCACCGAGGCGCCTACCTCGCCATCGCTATCGACTATCTCCAGGCCGACGGCGCGTAAATCGAGCGTGCGTTCCACACCCTCCCAGGTGATGACAGTGTCATGAAGCCGGACCTGAACGTCATTCGGACCACCGCTCAAGGCTTCTTCGATGTACGGCGTAAGAAAACTCAGGCTGACCGGACCACGGCTGAGTTGCCATACCGCAACGACCGCGAACAATGTCGCACCGAGTAATGAGGCCGCCAGGAAAAGCAGCAGGAATTTCGAACTTCGGACAATCACCTAACACCATCCCGCGCCGCGTTCGTTTCCCGGTCATGGCCCCGATCATCGTGCAGCCTTGACCGAAACCACGCCATACCGCAGTCTGCCGTAAAATCAAACAGTGCCATGCGCTTTACCCTCGCGGCAGATCTCGCAAAACACCCTCGTCCGGCCGACACCGAGCGCCTTGCTCGTGGTATCGAACGGTTTCACGAGGCTGCCGATCGAATGGACGATTCGGCGGTGCGCCGCTTCGCTCGTGATGTATTCGACGATAGTGCAACGCGCACCGTACTCGAGGCCGTTTTTGGGAGCAGCCCGTTTCTCACCCAATGCATTGTGCTTGATATTGGGTTTGTGGCGGCACTATTCGAGGGTGGGCCCGATCAAGCCTTCGATACCACGTTGGCCGAACTATCCACCGCCGAGTCGCTGTCCGACAACGCGGCTGTCGGTGCGGCGTTACGCAAGGCCAAGCGCCGGGTCGCACTACTCACCGGGCTCGCCGACATCGCCGGCCTATGGCCCCTGGAAACGGTCACCGAACGGTTAAGCCGTTTCTGCGATCGGGCACTTGGGATTGCGCTCAAAAGTTTGATGAGGGACGCCCATAATGCCGGCGCTATCGAGCTGCCCGACACCAACTTCGCCGACCAGAATTGCGGCTTGTTCGTAATCGGCATGGGCAAGCTTGGCGCGTTTGAACTCAATTATTCCAGCGATATCGACCTGATCGTTCTCTACGACGAAGAGGCAGTTAAAACGGCGCATGCCGAGCGGTTGCAGTCGGCGTTCGTTCGGCTCACCCGGAACCTGGTCCGGCTGATGGACCAGCGCACGGGCGATGGCTACGTATTCCGCACCGATATACGGCTACGGCCAGACCCCGGCGCAACGCCGGTTGCCATATCGACCATGGCGGCCGAGACATACTATGAAAGCCTGGGTCAGAACTGGGAACGCGCGGCGATGATCAAGGCGCGGATTGTGGCCGGAGACCAGGCCGCCGGCACCAGTTTCTTGCATGCGCTGCGTCCTTTTGTGTGGCGGCGCCACTTGGACTTCGCGGCGATCGAAGATATCCAATCGATCAAGCGCCAGATTTATGCGCACAAGGGTGGCAGTACCGTGGCGGTCGGCGGGCACAACATCAAGCTGGGGCGCGGCGGCATTCGCGAAGTCGAATTCTTTGCGCAAACCCAACAGCTCATCTGGGGCGGACGCGACCCGTCGTTGCGCGCGCCCGGTACGATCGACGCCATTCGGGCACTGGTTGCGGCCGAGCGCGTCACCGAGCAGGCCGCCAGCGACATGATCGGCGCCTACCGCTTCCTGCGGCACGTCGAGCACCGCCTACAGATGATCGACGACCAGCAAACTCACTCGTTGCCCGACGACGATGCCGGTTTACGCGACATCGCCATGTTTCTGGGTTATCCCGACCGGGAAAGTTTCGAGGATGAACTGCTCATTCATTTGCGGGCCGTGGAGAACCACTACGCTGAGTTGTTCGAGGAATCGCCGTCGCTTAGTGGCACCGGTGTGCTGGTGTTTACCGGGGCCGAGGACCATCCCGATACCCTGAACACTCTGAGCAGCATGGGGTTTTCCGACACCGAAACCATCTCGGCAACAATCCGAGGTTGGCATCACGGACGTTACCGGGCTACCCGCAGCACCCGGGCGCGGGAAATCCTCACCGAACTGATGCCGCTTTTGCTCGCTGCGCTTGGGCGTACTGCCAGTCCCGATGTCGCCTTTCGCCGGTTCGACGAATTGCTCGCGGGCCTGCCAGCGGGCGTGCAACTGTTTTCCCTGTTCCACGCCAATCCGGATGTCCTCGACCTGGTCGCCGAGGTCGTCGGCGGGTCGCCGCGGCTGGCCGAAATACTGAGCGGTAACCCGCTGCTGCTCGACGGCGTCCTCGATGCCGATTTCAGAGAGCTACCCGAGGCGGCGGCGATGCGGGCCGACCTTGACGAGAAGTTGGGCCGGGCCGGCGACATGCAGGACGTCCTCGATATTGCGCGACGCTGGGCCAACGATGAAAAATTCCGTGTCGGCGTGCAAATCCTCCGTAACCAGGCCGATATCGACCGCGCCGACCTAGCGTTTTCCGACATTGCCGACACCACGATCCGCGCGTTGCTGCCTCAAGTGGCAAAGGAATTTGCGATCCGGCACGGGGACTGCCCTGGTGACGGCTTCGCCGTTTTAGCTTTGGGCAAGCTAGGCGGCCGGGAACTTTCGGCAACGTCGGATCTCGACTTGGTATTCCTCTACGACATCCCGGATTTTAACGGCCAACCCACAGCATCCAATGGGCCCAAGCCGTTATCGTTGCCGCACTACTATCAGCGCCTCAGCCAACGGCTGATCAACGCGCTCACGGCAATGACAGGCGAAGGCGGCCTTTTCGAGGTCGACATGCGCCTGCGCCCCTCGGGTAACGCCGGTCCGCTCGCGGTAAGTCTGGAAACCTTTGCCCAGTACCAGCGCAAGAGTGCTTGGACCTGGGAACATTTGGCGCTTACCCGGGCGCGGATAGTGGTCGCGGCGCCCGAATTTGCGACGCGGATCGATGCGGCGATCGGCGAGGCTTTAGTAGCCGAAAGGGTGCCCGGAGATCTTCTGATAGCAGTATCCGACATGCGCCGACGCCATGCCGACGAGCACCCGGCAAATAGTGTGTGGCAGGTAAAATACCAACGCGGCGGCTTGCTCGATTGCGAGTTTATTTGCCAATACCTGCAGCTGCTCCATGCCCACGAAAACCCGGACATCCTCGATACCGGTACGGTTGCTGCCTACAGCAAGCTTGCCATGGCCGGATTTCTCGATCGCGATACCGCCGAAAAATTGATCGAAGCGACTGGTCTCTGGCGGCGTCTTCAGGGGTTGCTGCGAATTACCATCGAAAACGATGCCCTGCCCGAGCATTTTCCCGTACCGTTGCGCGCCACCCTCACCGCAGCGGCCGGCACCGTTGACTTTGCCGCGCTTGAGGTGAAAGTGCAGGAAACTGCCGATTGGGTTTTCGGCTATTACAATCAGCTTATCGAAGAGCCTGCCGACGCGCTTCGCGGCAGCGAGACGACACCCGGTTAAAATTTCGAAAAGGAACCACCTCCATGAGCGTTTCCGAAGGTGACAAGGCGCCCGCCTTCGCCATGACGACCGATGGCGGCGGCACCGTCAGCCTGAAAGATCTCAAAGGCCAAACCGTCGTGCTTTATTTTTATCCAAAAGACGACACCCCGGGCTGCACCAAGGAAGCTTGCGCGTTTCGCGATTCCATGCCCGACTTTAGCGGCCTCGATGCCACCATCATCGGGGTCTCGAAAGACAGCGTGAAACGGCATGACAATTTCAAGGCGAAGTATGATTTGCCATTCACCTTGGCCAGCGACGACGATGGCACGGTGTGCGAGGCCTACGGTACTTGGGTGCAGAAAAAACTCTACGGCCGGGAATATATGGGCATCGAACGCGCGACTTTTCTGATCAACGGCAAGGGCGTCGTCGCTAAGGTCTGGCGCAGGGTCAAAGTCGCTGGGCACGTCGAAGAGGTGCTCGAAAGCGCAAAATCCCTTTGACCGGCCTTTCATCGAATTCCCTGGTTGACGCGGCGGCGCAAATTCTGGCAACGGCAGATCCTCTGGAAAAAGTACGGCTATCGGCAATCGCAGCAGAAGGTTGGTCGAGCGGTTCGCTGCTGCCCGGCGGCGTGTCCGTACCGCCGGACCGTCCGGCACGGCCGCCGCAACCGCAATTGCTGTCCCCTTCGAAAGTCCCGCGGCGGCGCATCAATACCGCCACCAGGGGCCGCGTCGCGCTGCTCCACGCGCTCGCCCATATCGAGCTTAACGCCATCGACCTGGCCTGGGACATTATCGCCCGCTTCGCCACGCCGGAATTGCCAGTCCGGTTCTTCACCGACTGGGTTCACGTCGCGGCTGAGGAAGCGCGCCACTTTTCCCTGCTGTCGCAACGTCTGGCGGAACTGGACGCGGCCTATGGCGCCCTGCCGGCCCATGACGGGTTGTGGGATTCGGCGCTTGCGACGCGCCACGATTTGGCGGCACGCCTCGCCGTCGTGCCATTGGTTTTAGAGGCGCGCGGTCTAGACGTGACGCCGGCGATAATCGGGAAATTGCAGTTGGCCGGTGACGACCGCTCAGCTTCCATCCTCGAGACGATCTACCAAGATGAAATCGGTCATGTGCGCATCGGCCATCGATGGTTTGGCTTCGCTTGCGCTTGCCGTGGTTTGGAGCCGGCGCAGGCGTGGCGCGGATATGTCGCCACATTCTTCAAGGGTGCGCTGAAGCCGCCGTTCAATGTCGACGCCCGCGCCGCCGCCGGCATGCCAGCGTCGTGGTATGCCGCCGAGAACGTCGATCAACCACGCAGCGCTGCGTAACCACGAGGGGAAGCAAAATGTTCGACGGGTTTCAACTGCAAAAATTCGACTCCGGCGAAGTATCCATCAACGCCCGCGTCGGCGGCGACGGGCCACCGGTGTTGCTGCTGCACGGCTATCCTCAGACCCACGCCATGTGGCACGCGGTGGCGCAACGCCTGGCCGAGCGCTATACCGTCGTCTGTACCGACCTGCGCGGCTACGGCGACAGCGGCAAACCGCCGGGCGGTCCCCAGGCGGGCGACCCCGATCACGATACCTATTCCAAGCGAATGATGGCGCGCGATCAGGTTGCAGTGATGGCGGCGCTGGGGTTCGAGAATTTCGCGCTGATTGGCCACGACCGCGGCGGCCGGGTCGCGCACCGGTTGTGCTTGGATCATCCCAATCAGGTCAGCCGCGCCGCCGTGCTCGACATTGCTCCGACCCACAAGATGTTCGCCGCCATGAACCGCGAGATCGCCATGGGCTATTGGCACTGGACCTGGCTCGCCCAACCCTTCGATCTGCCCGAACGCATGATCGGCGCCGATCCGGTGTGGTACCTCGACGGCCGCCTGGGCGGTTGGGGAACCGGCCTCGACACCTACCACCCTGACGCCCTGGCCGATTACCGCCGATGTTTCGCCGACCCGGCGACGATCCACGCCAGTTGCGAGGACTACCGCGCCGGCGCAACCATCGACCTCGTCCACGACGAAGCAGATATGGACAATAAGGTCGCCTGCCCTTTGCTTGTGCTGTGGGGCGGGCGCGGCTTGGTCGATAAATGGTTCGATCCGCTGGCGGTATGGCGCGAACGCGCCGACGACGTGCGCGGCGAGCCGATCGACGCCGGCCATTTTCTCGCCGAGGAAAAACCGCAAGAGACTACAGCGGCGCTGCTCGCATTTCTCGACGAATGAAAAAGTTGCGCCTGCTCCCCTCGGCAAGGGCAGGTGCGGAACAGATATACCTCGCCGGCATCTTCGGCAGCGCCGTTGCGGATATGCTGTCCGCCGCTGAAAATGTCCCAAACTCGGTGATTGTAGACTTGGCATAGATTGCCAAAGCTGGCGGTCTTCGCTTAAGCGCCGGCACCGGTGTCGCCGCGGCCGGCCACGTGGCTCGCCAACGATGCCTCAAGAAATCTGTCCAAGTCACCGTCGAGAACCGCCTGGGCATTGCCGGTCTCTACTTCGGTGCGTAAATCTTTGACCATCTGGTAGGGGTGCAAAACGTAGGAGCGAATCTGGTGGCCCCATCCGATGTCGGTTTTTGCGCTTTGCTGTGCCTCCGCTTCGGCCTCGCGCTTCTGCAATTCGTGCTCGTACAAACGCGCGCGCATCATTTCCATAGCCGTCGCGCGGTTGCGATGCTGCGAGCGGTCGTTTTGGCACTGAACGACAATTCCGGTAGGCAAGTGCGTAAGCCGCACAGCGCTGTCGGTTTTGTTGACATGCTGGCCGCCCGCTCCCGACGCGCGATAGGTATCGACCCGCAGATCCTTGTCTTCGATTTCGATTTCGATCGAATCGTCGATCACAGGATAGACCCAGACCGAAGCGAAACTTGTATGGCGGCGCGACTGGCTGTCGAACGGCGAAATTCGAACCAGCCGGTGGACGCCAGACTCGGTTTTCAACCAGCCATAGGAATTCGTACCACCGATTTTGAATGTCGCCGATTTGAGGCCCGCTTCCTCGCCGGCGCTCTCTTCGATCCATTCGACCTGATAGTCGTGATTTTCGGCCCAACGCACATACATTCGCACCAGCATTTCCGCCCAGTCCTGAGATTCGGTACCGCCAGCGCCGGCGTTGATTTCGAGATAGCAATCATTGCCGTCGACTTCGCCGGAAAGCAGACTCTCCAGCTCCATCTTTTCCGCTACCGGACCAAGCGCCTCGATCGCCGCCTCCGCCTCGGTGACGATGTCGGCGTCGCCTTCGGCTTCGCCCAACTCGAGCAAGCCGACCGAATCTTCCAATTCGATTTCGATTTCCCGCACCCGATTCATCGACTTTTCAAGTTGGGTGCGCTCGCGCATCACTTTCTGCGCGCGTTCCTGATCTTGCCAAAGGTCGGGATCCTCGGCGATCTGGTTCAGTTCTTCCAGGCGCTCAAGCGATCGATCCCAGTCAAAGATGCCTCCGCATGAGCGAGAGCGACTGACGAATCTTTTCCACTAATTGAGTAGTCTCAGCACGCATATATTACGTCCACACTGTGGTAAGGGCCTGGGCAGGCGGCATAACCGACCGCAAGCCTACAAATCTAATTGATTCCGTCAATATAGATTGCCGCGCTCGCTGGATAACCGCGATCGAGTACCTAATAAATGCCGCGTGCAGGATTGGCCGAACTACCGGGAGGCCGATACCCGCCATCGACCACAGGTCCCAGTTCCCTCGGCTCAGTGCCAGGTTTAAAGGCCTCAAGAATGACGCGCTTTTCGCCGCGTTGCGCGACCACTCCAGTGGTCGCGTTCACCCGCACCAGCCGAATTCCCGACGGAACGCGAAACGGTATCGCCGGTCGGCCGTCCAACGCCGCCGCCATGAAATCGCGAAAAATCGGCGCCGAGACGGAAGACCCAGTCTCTTTCCGGCCAAGCGGCTTCGGTTCGTCAAAGCCAACGAATACGCCGACCGCAAGATCGGGTGAAAAACCGATAAACCAGGTGTCCAGCGAATCGTTCGTGGTCCCGGTTTTCCCGGCCAGGGGTTTGCCAACCGCCCTAACGCGCACGCCGGTACCGCGGTCAACGACCCCCTTCAGCATCGACACCATTTGATAGGCCGTACCCGGGTCTATTAGCGCGACCCTCAGATCAGGCGGTTGTGGCGGCGGTTGCCCGTCCCAGGTCATGTTCTGACAGTCTTCGCAAGGGCGTGTGTCATGGCGAAATACGGTCTTGCCATTGCGATCTTGAATACGATCGATCAGCGTCGGCGAGATTTGCTTGCCGCCATTGACGATCATCGCGTAAGCCGTCACCAATCGTAACAAGGTCGTCTCGCCGGCACCGATCGCCATGCTGAGTTGGCGGGGAATGTTGTCCATAACGCCCAAGCGCTCGGCATACTCGGCAACTTTTTCGATGCCCACCGTCTGCGCCAACCGCACGGTCATCAAGTTGCGCGATTTCTCGATGCCGAGACGCATCGGACTCGGACCGTAAAATTTGTTGGTGTAGTTAGCCGGCTTCCATTTACCCAGCCCCGGACCTTGGTCGATCACAAAAGGTGCGTCGAGGACCAGCGTCGATGGCGTGAACCCGTTATCCAGCGCGGCCAGATATACGAACGGCTTGAACGCCGAGCCAGGTTGCCGCCACGCCTGGGTCGCCCGATTGAATTCGCTTTCGGCAAAATCGAGACCGCCCGACATTGCCAGCACACGACCGGTATGGGGGTCGATCGCAACGATCGCTCCATTCACATCGGGGATTTGCCGCAGCGCCCATGTGTTGGCCGGATAAGGTTCTCCCTTGCTATCAGCGGTCACTCCCTCAACCAGGACGACATCGGCCACTGCGAAAACCTGCGACACTTTCTTAACGCTGGGGCCGCGCTTCTGTCCCTCCACCCAGGCCCGCGCCCATTTGACCTCGGCCAGGGGCACGCGACCCTTTTGACCGTCGGCAAACCCGATAACCGCTTCCCGTTCCTTGTCGTCGACACTGAGGACAACCGCGAGCCGCCAATCGGCGCTGCCCGGCGGCACCGCGATTTTCGCCAGGCCCTTGGCCCAGTCGTCCATGGTGGCCAATGTGTCGACCGGTCCACGCCAACCATGGCGTCGGTCGTAGGTAATTAGACCGGCGCGCAGCTCCCGCTGGGCAATCCGTTGCAAGCGGGAATCGAGCGTCGTTCGAACAGAAAGCCCACCTTGATACAACGTGGTATCGCCATAGCGCCCGGCCAACTCGCGGCGGACTTCTTCGGCAAAATAGGGGGCATCGATTTTGGCTCCTCTATCGGTGCGCGCAACTTGCAACGCCGAAGATTGCGCCCGTTTGCCTTCGCTTAGCGGAATGTGACCATCCTCGACCATACGGCCGATCACATAATTGCGCCGCTCGATCGCCGCATCGTAATAGCGCAAAGGATTGTAATTGTTCGGCGCCTTGGGCAACGCCGCAAGAAAGGCTGCCTCTTCGACCGTCAGCTCATCGAGCGATTTACCGAAATAGTTGATTGCCGCCGAGGCGACACCGTAGGAACCAAAACCGAGATAAATCTGGTTTAGATAAAGCTCCAGGATATCGTCTTTAGAGTAAGCACGTTCCATGCGGAACGATATGATCGCTTCGCGAATCTTGCGGGTGAAGGAAACGTCTTTGGTGAGCAAGAAATTTTGCGCGACCTGTTGGGTGATCGTCGACGCCCCCTCTGGCCGGCGCCCCGTCCCGTAATTACGCAAGTTCGTTAACGCCGCCCGCGCAACGCCAATCACGTCGACCCCAGGATGGCGATAAAAGTTCTTATCTTCGGCCGACAAAAACGCGTTAATGACCTGCTTGGGTATGGTCGATACCGGCACGAATACGCGCCGCTCGACCGCGTACTCGGCAAGCAGGCTGCCATCGCCGGCATGCACGCGCGTCGTCACTGGCGGACGGTAGTTCGCCAGCTGTCGGTAATCCGGCAGGTCCCGACCAAATTCCCAAAAAACCCAGATCGCCCCACCGGCAGCTATCAATCCGCCGAGTAACGCGAAACCGAATAAATATCCAAGCCAACGCAACATGCTAATCCGTTCAATCTTTAATTCCGGCACGTTTCGCCGACATCTTAAATACGCTCTCTAAAAGACACCATGTCGGTGTTAACACAGTATGATTGCTCAAGGGGCGTCCAAACGGGTGTAAAACGGCCCAATACGATCCTCTTAACCTTTGTATTCCTTGAACTTCTGTCCACACTGCACCATGTTAATACAATCGAATCCAACGGCTGTTTTAGACATTTATTGGGTCAAAATGGCGATAGTGAGGCATTGGATAACAAATGGCGCAGCATCGGACCAACCTTAAAATTGATACCCGCACCGCACGGGCCGAACTAGCACCGCGCCCGAAGCCCTATTTCGAGGAAATCGATCCCGAGATCCATCTTGGCTATCGGCGCGGCAAGCGGGGCGGCAGTTGGGTGGTGCGCCGCTACCTCGGCGGTGGCAACTACGAAATGAAAAAGATCGGGCGAGCCGACGATCATGTTGCCAAGGGCGAAAACGCGGTCAACCCGGATGTTCTAACCTACGACCAGGCGCGCAAGGAGGCACGCAGGGTGGCCGCCCGCATGATGGGCCTCGAACCAGGCGACAAAATTCAGAGCGGGCCGTACACCGTCGTGCAAGCCTGCGCCGACTACATGGCCGGCCACGCCAACAAACACAATCGAGCGCCGCAGGAAACTCAGAACATTATCGACGATGCGATATTGCCCGAACTGGGTAAGATCGATCTGCGGAAGCTCACGAAAAAACGCATCGAGAAGTGGCACGCCGATATAGCCGCGGCGCCCGCTCGGAGGCGTGGGCTGCGAAAGGAGGCTATCGCGGTGAAGCCGTCGCCCGACATAGACAACGCCGAAATCGAACGACGGCGCAAGAATACCGCCAACCGTAAGCTCGGGACATTAAGGGCGATTCTCAATTACGCCTATAACGAGCGGCTCGAAGTCGATGACGACCGGGCCTGGCGCGTCGTTAAACCGTTTCGGAAAGTCACGCGCAGCCGCAAGCGGTTCTTAAGTGAGGACGAGGCGGCGCGCCTAGTCAACGCTTGCCAAGGCGGACTACGCGATTTGGTTCGGGCGGCGCTATATACTGGCGCGCGCTATGGCGAGCTAGCGGCTCTCA
>JAPUHN010000382.1 GCA_027297685.1 Alphaproteobacteria bacterium
TGTCGGGGAGGCGGAGGCAACGTTCTTGGAAGTCAACATAATCCCATTTCAAAGTTAGAATTTCGCCTCGCCGGCAGCCCGTAAAGAGAAGAAGGCGGATTGCGGCAATGGCCGAGGAGGAAACTGTCCCATCACGCTCTACCGCACGTAGCACCACGCCCAATCGTTGCAATTCTGCCACCGTTAAGAATCGTTCACGCACTCGTAGTTTGTACTTTTCGACATGACGGCACGGATTGGATAGTTCGGGTCGTAGGTTCCACTTCTCAGCCACATTCATGATGTTGGAAAGTAGCTGGAGGGTGCGATTGGCGGCTCCAGGCGTTTTACTCATCGATTGATGCAATTTGACAACATCTCGATGGGTGACGGCTGTGATGGGGAGTGATGCGAGTGCCGGAAGGATGTGGCATCGCAAATTGGTTCGATCAGTCTGTAGAGTGCTCGCTTTCTTTCTCGATTGTGCATAGTCCGCGAGGTATTGCTCCACAAACTCAGCCACTGTTGGAACTGTACGCATGGCGCGACGTTCGTCGGCCGGATCATCTCCACGAGCGACACTGGCTAATAGCTGCTTTGCAAGAGTTCTGGCCTCCTCGGTTGCAAGATGACCATGCTGGCCGATCGTGTGCCTTCGGCTGCGGCCGTATTCGTTTCTATATTGAACGATATAGGATCGTGAACCTGTCGGCTTGACCCGAACACCGAATCCTCTGAGTTCGCTGTCCCAAGCAAACACATCCTTTTCGGGAGCCTTGAGAGCTTCAACCCGGCGTTTCGTAAGCTTAGGCATCAACCAACTCTCCGACATAAACATTAAACGGGTAAGCAATAGGTAAGCACAAGGAATAACTTTCCGTCGCAACTTGTCAACGCCGATATGGGTCTAAGGGCCCGAAATCTGTGGATAAATCGCAAAAGGTGACAATTGAGAAAACTTCAGAAAAACATGGGTCTCAACATTCGGGACGTAGGGGCCGGAGGTTCGAATCCTCTCTCCCCGACCAACTCTACCGTTAAATTCACACACCTACCGCAGCCCGCTTTTCGCCAATCGGGCGCCAGTCCGCGCCTCACTCGCCGGCCGCCAACGTCGCCTCCAGCTCGTCATCCAACTTGCCATCAATAAGCACGAACAAGACCTCGCAGATGTCGTCGGAGTGGTTCGACCAGGCGTGGTTGGTGCCGCATTGCACCACCGTATCGCCGGCTTTCAGGATAACGTCGGTGTCGTCGAGGATCATGGTGATCTCGCCCGACAGGATGACCGCATAGTCGATGGTCTCGGTGCGGTGCATCAGCGGGTGGTGGCCGCCGCGCCCGAAGGTCGAGGCCGCCTCGTTGCCCAGGGCGCTGAAGGCGGCCCGCGCCTGCTCGACGCTCATATTGCGCACCTCGTCGGTCTCGGGTGCGAAGCGGTTGATGCGTATCACGGTGCCGTTGCGCGTCGGCATCTGGCGGCGCGGCCCCAGGGTCGGTTCCTCGTGCTCGGCGACGATCGTCGCCGGCGTGTCGGCGGTCCGCCAGATGTCGGTCGACGAATCTGCTGCGTTGCGTGGATTGATGTGGACGAACGGCGCCGGGCCGTCCAATAGCACCGTCGCCTTGCCGTTGGCATCGTGGCCGGTGACAACTCGTCTGACGTGGCCTTGCATGTGTTGCTCCCGTGTTTTGCTTTATTGCGAATCGCAAAGCAGATTAGGTGTTAGACTTGGCGGCGGCAATATCGCGGCGGTCGCGGCAGTCGACCGCTATCTGAAACCAACGGAGAGGGTACGTGGTAAGCGCCGCCGAACAACGATTTGGCGCCGGCGCGTGGCCGTGGGCGGCTCTGGTGGTGGCCGCCTTTGTCATCTCGACGAACCATGTGTTGGGCCGCTACATCAGTGGCGACATACCGCCGATGGGCCTCGCCTTTTGGCGCATCGCGGTCGGCGCGGCGGTGTTGCTGCCGTTCGCCTGGCGCGATTTGCTGCTGCAACGCCAGATTATTCTGCACCATTGGAAGTTGTTCGCGGTGATGGCGCTGGCGTTCATGCCGTTGGGCAACGCCACCATCTACCTTGCCTATAACTTCACCACGGCGCTCAATGGCGGCATCATCGCCACCGCCCAACCGGCCCTCACGGTGGTCTTCGCCTGGCTGATCCTGCGCCATACCGTCAGCGCCAAACAAGCGCTCGGCATCGCTGTCGCGGCCATCGGCGTGCTGGCGATCCTGATGCGCGGCAACCCTTTTGAGCTGGGCGCGCTCTCGTTCGGCGGCGGCGATCTGCTGCTGCTCGTCGGCACCACGTCCTTCGCGTTCTATTCGGTGATATTGCGCCGGGTCCCCGCCGCCATCGGGCCGATGCTCATTCTTGTCGTCGTCCAGATGTTCGGCGTGGTCGCCTTGGCGCCATTCTATATTTATGAGTCGATCACCTATCTGCCGGTGCCGCTAACCTCCCAATCGCTGCTGGTCATCGCCTGGGTTGGCACGGTGGTCGCCATCGGCGCGGTCGGGCTCAACAATATGGCGGTGCTCGCCCTGGGACCGGCAAAGGCGAGTATCGGCAACTATCTGCGCGCGGTGTTCACTGCGGCGATGGCGATCCTGCTCCTCGGCGAAAAGGTCGAGTTGTTCCATCTAATCGCCGTTGTGCTGGTCGTCGTCGGGGTCGTGTTGATGACCCGCGGGCAAACGCCGGCCCGGCGCACGGCCGCGCCCTGAGCGTTTGCGGGAACGCTCCACCGGTTCAGCGGATCAATCTGAGATTGACGTCGAGTGCCGGTGCGTCTTCCGAGCCTAGTCGGCTGGATATTCGAGTGACCCGAGGTTGATTTTGCTCGGCGACATAGCCTGGTGCACGATGCTTGACCGGCCCCAGTTCCGCGCGGATTGTTGGCGGCGGCGGGTCGTTTTCAAATGCCAGGCCGGGCCCGATAATGACCCATCCAAGAACAGCCAAACCGATTAGACTTACTGCGCCAATTTTTAACATCTCCGCAATCGAGCATATCGAACGGAGTCGTTGCAAGCATGAGTTTACGCAAGTCATTGTAACCGCTGACTCTTATGGTTTTCCCGGCTTGCGATTCGCGTCGGCTGGCGTTCGAGCATAGACTGTTTTTATTACGTCTCTCGCAAACGCTAACGCGATGGTGGGGAGAACATGAAGGGGAAACTATTTCGTCGACACAAAGACGGTTACATCTACGAGGTCATGGAGCAGGACGAAATATCCGGCACAACGCCGCGCTGGGTTTTATGGAATGAGCGCGTCGCCGATCGAATCGTCGTGACCGCGCTCGAGTTGCAACGGCAGGTCGGTTGGGAGCTTGTTGGCAACGCCAGTTTGCTGAAACCGCAGGACCCAACCACCCACGAGATACCGCCGGCGCTGATGAAGTAGGTGAGTTTCCGGTTGCCGGCTGCTGAAGACCGGCACGTTGACGATGTCTGTTGAATTGATTGAGCCTATGCCGCCACGCTGCCGCCGATGGAAGGAGTGCGCGTGTGGAAATTGTGCGCCCGGATCGGTTGGGAACCTGTTAACCTGGGCGCTATATTTTTGGTGTTGGTATATTCAGCAGAATAGGAAGACGCGACCGTGAAAAACGGTTCCAGCGAGAACGCCCCTCCCTGCGAAGTCACCGTTCTCATGCCTTGTCTGAACGAGGCGGAGACGATCGGCATTTGCATCGAAAAAGCGACTACCTGTCTGGCCGACAACAATATCGAAGGCGAAGTACTGGTCGCCGATAACGGCAGTAGCGACGGTTCCCAGGATATCGCCAGAAATCTGGGTGCGCGGGTGATCGCGGTCGCCGAACGCGGCTATGGCAGCGCCTTGCGGGGCGGAATTGCGGAGGCGCGCGGCCGCTATGTCATCATGGCCGACGCCGACGATAGTTATGACTTTACCGCACTGTTCCCGTTCATCGAGAAGCTGCGCGACGGCTATGAGCTGGTTATGGGCAACCGTTTCAAGGGCGGCATCAAGCCTGGCGCAATGCCGCCGTTGCACCGCTATCTGGGCAATCCGGTGCTGACGGCCATCGGCCGGCAGTTCTACGGCAGCCCGATCGGCGATTTTCATTGTGGTCTGCGCGGCTTCGATCGCGAGGCGGTCTTGGGCTTGGGGCTCAGAACATCGGGAATGGAATTTGCCAGCGAAATGGTGGTCAAGGCCACCTTGCAGGAGCTCAAGATAACCGAGGTGCCGGCCAGCCTGTCGCTCGACGGTCGCTCGCGGCCGCCCCATCTGCGAAGCTGGCGCGACGGGTGGCGCCATCTGCGGTTTCTGCTGCTGTTTTCACCGCGCTGGTTGTTCCTCTATCCCGGTATGGTGCTGATGTTTATTGGCTTGGCGTCGATGCTCTGGCTGCTGCCGGGGCCACGTCTGCTGGGATCGGTCACCCTCGACGTTCACACCCTGGTGTTCAGTGCCGGGGCGATCATCTGCGGTTTTCAGTCGGTCGCTTTCGGCGTGCTGTCGAAGGCGTTCGCGATAGATGCCAAAATCCTGCCCGAGGATCCGCTGATGACCCGGTTTAACGCCCGGTTCAGTCTGGAGATCGGTTTACTGATCGGCGCGGTGTTGCTGATCGGCGGTCTCGCTGCGGCGCTCTACGCGGTCGGCGCCTGGGGGCAGAGGTCTTTCTCCGTGTTCGATCCGGGGATCGCCATGCGCATCGTCGTACCGTCCATGACCGCCATGGTGCTCGGCCTGCAGGTCGTCTTTTCGAGTTTGTTCTACAGCGTTCTCGGCCTGACGCGACAATAATACCAAGTCTCGTTAATACGGACCCATTTCACCGCCTATAATGTGTCCGCCGGATAGGCGCGGGTTGCGCCGCGGTACTGGTACCGCAAGCAGCCCGCAACGACGCCGGCGGACAAAGGATGGCGGCCTTCGGTGGGGCGCCTTGGCCCTCCGGCCGCGTTGCGCGGCTTGCCCGATGGCCCCGCATCGCGCTGTGCCGCGCGCCTAACCGGGCGGGCCAATCCGCCACCATGAAATAGGTCCGTATTAGCGAGATTTGGTATAAAAGCTTTAACCCAGAGCTTCCATATTCACCCGATAGAGGCGGAATGCCGGCGCTAGGTGCGCGGGCAACTCGACCGGCTCGAGCCAGCGCGGCGGCTGCTCGTCGACCAGCCGGTTGTGCAGGTTCGCGGCGTCCCGGTTCGGGTATTTTTCAAAACTGCCGGTGCAGACCAGAATCCAATCGATGCCGCGCGCTCGGACGACGTCGGCGGCATCCCCGTCGGACGTTGCGTGGAACAGTTTCGACGTATCGGTCAACGACGCTAAATTTGTATAAGGCGCGCCGACGACGCTGTAGGGCGTGCGCCAGACGATCTCCGAACCCCAGTTCAGATAGGTGAACAGGATATCGCCGCCGCGCCCGCTCGCACCCTCGCGTTCATAGGCGCGGTTGAGATAGGCGCTGATCGCCGGAACGTTGCAGCGCTGATGGCGCTGTGCCGGGGTGGCTAAAGCCGCGGCGCCGGTTTGGGGTTGCGCTGCGTGTTCGGCTCCACCTTCGGATGGCGTGCCGCCGGTACCGGCGACGACTGCCGCGGCGAAGAGAGGGCCAAATAACACCACCGTCGCCGCCATCGAACGGAGCCGGACCCGCTGATTGGCGAACGCGAAGGCGCCCTCCCACCGCCACACGGCGACAACTGTCATCACCAAGGGCAACAGCGCCAGCGCTTGCACGAAGCTGGTCCAGCGCACCGCGTTCAGCGCCAGCGGCAGGTAGAAGACGTAACCCAGCAACAACACCGCGAAGACATTGCGCAGCTCCGCCGACGCCGTTTTCCAACGCCAGATCATGTAGCCCAAGGCGACGATCGCCGGTCCGATCTTGGCGAAGAATATCTGCGCCGCCGCCCGGTTTACCGGCCAAATCGACTGGAATTCGATATTGTTGCGCAGCCATTGATCGAGGATCGGTGCGCCGGCGTCGACCATTGGCGTTGCAAAGAACTGCGGAAATACCAGCGCGATCGCCAGTATCGATACCAAGCCAACGACGGCAAGAGTGGCGAAGCGGGCGCCATAGCCGCGGCCGATAGCCGCTTCGATGGCGACTGTACGCGTTACCGTTCGCACCGCGAACCAGGTTGCCGCGACCGCGGCGGCGACGAACCAATGGACGAACGAAAGGCTCTCATAGACCGGCGACAGCCATTGCTCGGGCGGCCTCTGGATGATCAGCGCAACCGTAACGGCGGCGGCGAGGCCGGCAATATAAGCCGACAGATAGCGGTCGTACGGTTTGTCGCGCCACAGCCAGAGTAGTGCCAGCGCGGTGCCGAAGTAGGTCGCCGCCAGCACCTCGACGACGCCGACCCACACCGCCGTGCCGGCGACCAGACCAGCGGCCAGCGCGACGCGCGCGTGGGATTTGCCAATCGCCAGCCGGATGAAGATGGCGATCAGAGTGAGAAAGAACAATGCCAACAGGCCATGATGATCCGCGTTGCCCGGCCTGAAGGTCGCGTTCAAGAGACCGAGCAACGGCAATATCGCGAAGCTGAGGAGAAATCCGCCGGAGCTCAAGACCGGGCGGGTGCCCCACGACCAGATCGGCACCAGGGCCAGCAACAGGACCGGTCCGATAAGCACGCCCCAGGCGAACAGCGCGCGGGGAAATTCGGTGACGGCGCTGCCGATCCAGGCGCCGGCGAACAGAATCGAATCGAGCAGCCGTGTCCAGTGGATCAGGTCGCCATAGGGCGCGTTGGTGCGGTAATCGAACGCGTCGTACCAATTGCCCGCTTCGTACAGGTTCAGTACCCGGTGTAGGCGCATATAGCTGTCGGCCCCGTTCAACTGGCCGTCGAGCACCGGATTCTGGAAGGCGAATACGACGATGGTCTGGACCGCCAGAGAGATGAAAACCGCGAGCAGGATGGTATTTCGGCTATGCATCTTGCTTAATTTCCATAGGTGCGAGCACTGGCGTTCGCAGTGGCAAATCCGCGGTGACCGGGTAGTATAATATACCGGTTAATAAATTTGATTCGGGTTCAACAAACGGTTAGGCGGGCCGGCGCGGGCAACGCACCCGGTTCATCAGGGCCACAGCGTGCGTCCGGCGCTGCGGGTGGTGGTGGCAATGTGGACCGCCAGGAACTTATGATAGGTCGAGGGCTCGGAGATCGCCGGCGGCCGGCGCCGGAACAGGCGTTTG
>JAPUHN010000383.1 GCA_027297685.1 Alphaproteobacteria bacterium
GCTGCCAAGCGCATGGTCGATAAGCATCGTGTTCGGCTCATAGGCGCCATAGTTTCGGGTCGCCCAAAGCATGTGAATGCCGTTGTCCAATGATAGAATGTCCGTGTCCCGCATAAATTCGCGTAGCACGCGTATAATGTACTGCGGTTTGGCCGGTGCGCTCGCGTCCTCAGAACCGTTGGCGATGCTCCTTTGCATGGCTTCGCCCGCCCGCAGCATCGGACCATGGTCCCACGCCGAATTTGGCTCGAGCGCGGCGGTCAAGCCTTCAAGCGCTGCCGCCATGTCGCCGACGATCTGGTGTTGCGGGAAGTAGACAGGATCGCCGTGGGCCGCAAAAGAGTTGAGGTGGATAACGGTCTTGCCGAGGCACGGCGTCATTTGAAATGTCGGCTTCTCCATAGCGTCGTGGCCGACGTTTAGGATCAAGTCCGCCGCTTGAACCGCGCAGTGGGTGTAGTCGCCGGGCATCGTTGTTGTGCCGATGTAAAGCGGGCCACGCTCTTCGGCGACACCTTTGCCCATCATCGTCGCAATGAATGGGATCTTTGTCTTTTTGATCAGCTCGCGAAGGGCGTTGGCGACCGCCGGACGATTGGCCCGCGTGCCACCGCCAACCATTATAAGCGGCCTCTTTGCGTCGCGTATGAGGATCGCGGCTTGTGCCATGCTCTCGGGAGATGGAACTGGTGCGTCGCCGTGTCGGCAGGGGACCAAAGTGCCGAGATCTTCGTCGTGCATTATGTCTTCGGGCAGCTCAAGAACCGAAGGTCCCTCACGGCCGTCAAGCGCGCTCATCATCGCTTGGCGGACAATACTGGCCAACATCGGACCGGACGGCACTTTCGCGGCGAACTTCGATATCGGGCGCATTATCTCCACGACATCAACAAGCTGGTAGAGCCCCTGTTTATTGTCGCGAAGCGCTTTTTGGCCTACGATGACGAGCATCGGAATGGCCGCCAGATAGGCGTGCGCGACCGGCGTCGTAAGGTTCGTGGCGCCAGCGCCGAGGGTGGACATGGCGATCGCGAGTTTCCCTGTCAAACGACCGTAGGCGGCAGCCATAAAGCCCGCCGCCTGCTCATGCCGGCACAGGATGAACTTGATCCGACCGTCTTTTCGGACGGCCTCCATGAAGTGCAGGTTCTCATCGCCGGGTATGCCAAAGATGTACTCGACCCCTTCGGCGGCGAGCGCCTGGACCAGTTGATCTGCTGCATTCACGGCGCTTCTTCCTTTTCTGATTAGATTTCTGAGCTACCCTGGCTCAGCACTTGGCGCGGATCTTCGCTTGCCATCAAGTCTTTCGCGCTATCCATTTTGTTCATAATTTCGCGGGCGTTTTCCAGAATGGATTCGGCGGCGTCGACCGGAAGGATCACGGCGGTTGTTCCGCGGGCGAAAACAATGTCGCCGGGAACGACGGTTACGCTGTCGACGCACACGGGCACGTTTGCAAGATAAGGCTGTATCTCATTGCCGCCAGCGCGGACCGTTTCGCCTTTGCAGTAAGTCGCGAAATCATAGGAGTTCAGCTCCTCATAGTCCCGAAGCTGACCGTCGCATAGAATGCCCGCCAGTTTGTGATTTTGCACGCGCGACAGCTTGGTGCCGCCGCCTAACGACGAATTGGCGTGCCCATTGCTCGCCATAACCAGAACCTTGCCGGTTGGGTCGTCTTCGCCGATTGCGCGGTAAAAGGCGGGTCCGAGGCTGTGCCTTTCGGGATCCATTAAATCCTTGCGCACAGGCAAGAAACCTATGGTCACGGCGGGACCAAGCAAAACCCGGTTCGAATCGGGTGAATCGAGATGAATGACGTGGGCCTTATGCTGGAAACGCATCGTCATCGCATCAACGACGTCTGAGACCCCAAGACCTTCAATGAGTTCAGTGTTGACCATTTCGCTTACCTCTGCTCTCTTTCTCGGCTCTTCTTCAGGAAGGCATGTTGTCGCGCATGTATTGGACGGCCTGTTTCATAGCTGCCATTTTCACCTTATTTCGCTCCATCATTGTCTTATTGTGTTCAGCAATATTGATCGGGTACGGATTGTCACGCAGAAGCTTGGCGGCGAATAACAAGTTCAAAGCTGTCAGCTCAGCATTGCGGCGGACATATGGAGACAGATCGCCGCCTGCTTCTATGTAGCTGGCGCCTGGGCCAGCGTCGCCCACCCAGTAGAGGTCTGTGTTCGGAGGAACGGTGACGCCGAAGTGGAGCAGGTTGGCGAACGTGTTGGCTACGCAATTATGCGTGCCGTCCTCATTTCCCGTGACGACGCAAGCGCAGACAGAGCCATAAAGAGGGAACTGGCCCGTCTTTTCGCACATGACCGTTTTCGTCGTGCCGTCGAGGCGTTCGATTACTCGCTGCATGATCGACGATCGCACACCCATCCAGATCGGCATGGCGGGTATGAAGATATTACAGCGTTCGACTTTTTTTAGAATCTTCGGCCACTCGTCACCTTCGCCTTCATCATTGCTGACGCCAGGCAAGATATTGTAGTCAGCGACGCGGACAATCTCAGTTTCGATATCCGGCTCGTGAGCCTTGAGCCGATCCGCCAGGAGATTGCATAGCGCCTCAGTGTTTGACGTCTCACGGCTTTGCTTGAGTGTGCAGTTGAGGAACAGGGCGTAGAGCGGCCCTTTCGATTTCGCTTGGTGAAAAATTGACTCTACCGACATTTCCCAGATACCCCCCAAATTTTCCAGATAACCCCCAATGATTCGCTCCGCGATGACCCCATCGAACGGCGCGACGAGATTTGTGCTGCCGAGATCGCGTTTGGCCAGGTTGAGTTGGCGGCACCTCTACTATAACAAGATCATTCGACCTTCTGCACAGCAGGCGGCACCCACCTGCCATCCAGAACCTCGCGCTTGGGGGCGTATAGCCGCAGCACTACCCCGAAAGGACCTGACTTCGGTGCCGGTAGCCAGTTGGCTTCCTTGTCTTTGCTGGGCGAACCGGCCTGGATATAGATCTCCAGCGAACCGTCCGAGCCGAATTTTAATTTGTCCCGGTCACCAAGGGCCTGACGCTTGATTTCATTCGGAACCGGAAATCCGTCCTTGTCATAAAGCGTCAGCGACCAGAAAGCGTCGGCCGGCGGTATTTCGTCCTTTTTGAACCGCAGAA
>JAPUHN010000384.1 GCA_027297685.1 Alphaproteobacteria bacterium
CCAGCCCGGCTTCGACGAGGCGCATTTCCTGACTGGCTTCGCGACGCCGGACGGCCGCTTCCACTTCGCGCCCGACTGGTCGCGCGTCGGCCGCTCGCACCAGGCCATGCCGAAACTGCCCGACCATTTCGCGGTGATCGACGCGGCCTGCGAGGAGCGCCCGTTCCGCCTGGTCACGGCGCCGGCGCGCCAGTACCTCAACTCGTCCTTCACCGAGACGCCGACCTCGAGGAAGCGCGAGGGCCGGCCGACCGCCATGGTCCACCCCGACGACCTCGCGGCGCTCGCCATCGACGACGGCGGCCGCATCAGGGTCGGCAACGCGCGCGCCGACATCGTGGTTCACGCCAAATCGTTCGACGGCCTGCAACCGGGCGTCGTGGTGATCGAGAGTATCTGGCCCAACGCCGCCTTCGAGGAGGGCCTCGGCGTCAACGCCCTGACCAGCGCCGACCCCGGCGCGCCGCTCGGCGGCGCCGTCTTCCACGACACCTCGGTGTGGCTCCGGCCGGCGTGAGGCGGGAGCTGGGGCAAGCTGAAGCAGCGGTTCGAGTGCCGACCGGTGGCGTGTTTTCAGGGTCGGCTTTGGCCGAATACCGTGCCGCACCCGTCCATGGTGGGAACTCCGGGCTAGGGCCCGAACGTGATGGTGGCGATGATGTCGCGGGTGGCGGCGTCGTCCAGCGTGACATTGGTCTCGGCGCAGTACCAACCGATGATCCGTTTGCGGCGGGCGTCCCAATAGCGAGCTAGCGAAAAGCAGTCTTGTCGAAAATCGCCGGAGAACGTGGTGAAGCGGGCGACCTCGAACTCAGCGTTCGCTGTGGCCACAGTCTGATTGGTTTTGGCGACCTCCTTGGCGATCGACCTAAGCGGTTCCGAATTGGTTGCGACGTTGGTCGCGCGCAGGTACGGGAACTTGCCGATGGCACTCAATATCGCCTGATATGTAATGCAGGCACTCGCCGTACCCGTGCCGGGAGCGCCCCAACAGCTGCGGATCGATTTGGCATTTAGAATGTCGTCGATGCGGGGCGAATCGCGGCGTGTCTGGGGACTCAGACCGGGTGCCTCGATGTCGACGACGAAACCGTTGTCGTCGACCGAGCGCCAGAGCGCGACGGCCGGCGAGCTTAGAAACGTTACCACCAAACCGACGACGCAGAGTTTGACGCATTGACGAACGACCCTCGGGCAAATCATGGCGCACCCCCTTGCGGCATTCGAACCCACGATACACCGCCGACGGATCCGGAGGGCGGTCAATGGTGGTCGTGGCGGCGCCGCCGCCGTCGCGCGCGCCGCGAACGACTGGTTTGCGGTGCCTCTTTCTCGGTCGTTGGCACGGGAATCGGATGGTATCCGTCAAGCCCGAAACGCAATCCTATCCGCCTGTCGGATATTTGCCCTGAGGGGCGATGCTTCCTTTCGTGCTCGATGCGATGACCGGCACGGGATGGGATCAGCGCTTGGCGGCGATGTGTTTGACGATCTCGCGGGCGTAGCTGACGACTTGGAGAACGATCAGAAGAGCGTAGCCGCCGATCCAGACCCAGCCGCCGACCCCCATGAACCAGATGCCGAGTCCTTCGATCGTGCCGGATCCCAATAGATTTGCGATGAGCGGAATCACTGGAATAGCGAGGGTAACGAAAGCAATGAAAGGCGGGAAACCGAAGATTGCGTCGCTGGTTTCGGTCGTCGCGACGTCCCGAGTCAAATCGCCTGACCATATCGTCATGTCATTGGTTCCCGTGTTGGCCGCTCAGGCGAGCTGGCGGTAGAGGTTGACCTTGCAAACGTACGAATCGATGCGCGATGCGAACTGGCTCAGCCGGTTCTCGATCAGTACGAAGCTGGGCTCGACGTTCAGGCCGGCCAGAATGGCCGCGTCGAGGGCGTCATGGAGTTCGTTGATGGCGCGCATCGTCCGATCGGCGATCTCGCGATCACTCGGGTATCCAGCGGCGTCCGCCGGCCTATCTTGATCGTCGAGAGGAATTAGCGGTTGGGCTCTCATGTTCGGCGTCTCCTGACAGGCGGGGCCATCGATTATTGGTTTGGCCCGTTATCGGGGCGTCAAAACTCGATCCCCGTTGTGCCGATGAGTATCGACCGGAACCCGCGGCGCGTCATCACCCGAATGGATGATGAAGTGGGGATTTCCGTCATTGCCGGCCGCGCGATCACCAGCGAACTGACCCTTTTCACTGCCAGCGCCACATCGCGATTTGCTAAATCGTAGCTGCTGCAATAACCGCCAATGTCGTCTTTTGGCTCCGTGTGGACGACCGCGGTTTGGCAAGGGCTTCCGGCTATACGCAATCGGATAGTTAAGGGAAAACCCTAAGCCCAATAGGTAGCCATGCCAGCTTGTTGGCCGGCCGATTTCTCGGTACAAAGCCGCAGCTTTGCACGAGTTGAACGAC
Organism: Alphaproteobacteria bacterium; assembly: GCA_027297685.1. Classification (GTDB taxonomy): domain Bacteria; phylum Pseudomonadota; class Alphaproteobacteria; order UBA6615; family UBA6615; genus JAPUHN01. Next base: position 2,430 of record JAPUHN010000384.1, read on the forward strand.
GTTGCATCGAGATGTGCGGGACGCGAATTTAATATAATCGATTGAAAGGATTTTTATGTTGAAGCTCTATGTTTGCGCTGCCCAGAAGCTCCAGGCGTTCGAGGACGAGTCCGGCGCCACCGCCGTCGAGTATGCCCTGATCGCCGCCGGCATCGCGCTCGCGATCATCGCGGGCGTCGGCCTGCTCGGCGACGAGCTCGCCCTTCTGTTCAACTCGATCGCGTCTGAGATATAGTAGTCGGCGGTCCGGTTCGACCGGCATGGACCGGGACGAACACGCGTAGCAATCGCCCGACTGCGCCGCGCCGCGCCATCCGTGCTTTCGGGAGGCGCCTTCGAGCCGCTCCTCGCGTGCTGCGATAAGATTGGCCGGTCGGTGACCGCGTGATCAACATTCAAATCTGGCAAGTCGCTTGTATCGTGCGAGCCCGCGAGAGACTCCAACGACTGCTCATGACCCGAGGCGGAAGTCTCATCATCCAAAATTACACGCCGACTTTGCCAAAACGCCAAGCGCAACTTACCGCCCCACACCGGTAAACCAATGTGGGGCGGTTAGCGCGTTCAAAAAATGATGAGGTGCTTTTAGGCTGACTTCGGCCAAACGAATTCAGGGCGCAACCCTTCATAGACAGGACGACCGTCATTCGGTTCCGGGGCACCACTCGCCGGATCGTAAAAGGCATGATAGGTCGCCGGCAGGCTGTTCGGGTCGTAACCCATAAGGTTTGGCACGATCGCCCGAATACGCCCCTCTTTGTCATCGAGCATGATTGGCGTGCCGCAGCTTGCACAAGTGCACAGCTCCAATGGCCCATTCGGGTTTTGATCGTTGAATGGTTGGCGGTTCAAGCTGTCAGCGTTATCGACCACCAAATCGCCGTGATTGAAGAATACGACGTGGGTCGTATCCTGAC
>JAPUHN010000385.1 GCA_027297685.1 Alphaproteobacteria bacterium
GCCCGCGCCGCCGGTTTGCTGGCCGGCCTCGGCGCAGAGCTGGCCAAGCGTGTCGCTTGTGCCTGGGCCGTCAACAAGGAATACGAGGCCCCGGCCGACCCCGCGTTTTTCGGCTGGCACGCGGACGGCGCCACCCTGGCATATCGCCCCCGGGGACATGCGGACCCGGTCGTCCGGGCGTGGCTGGACATCGCCGCCGCCGGGGCCGCGGAAGAGAAGGATGTGGCCCGCGCCGGGGCAATGCGCGAAGAATTGCTGGTGGCCGACGACGGCCCCGGTCAGTGTCTGAAATGCCATTCCGTTACCGAGACCGGGGCTGCGTCTGGGGGTGCGCGGGACGGTGCGCCTACGGTTCGCATCGAATGGACCTACAGGCGCTCCGATTCAGGCCCCTACACCAAGTACGCCCACAGACCCCATATCGACCTCTTGGGGCCTGATGCCACCTGTACCAACTGCCACGTCCTGGATGGCAAGGCGAATTATGCGCTATCGTTCGAAACTTGGAATGCGCAGCCGTTCGCCAGCAACTTCAAACCCATCGGCGTCGCGACCTGTGCGGGCTGTCACGGCGCGGAAAAGGTCCGGGAGGATTGCCAGTTGTGCCACCTGTACCATCTGGACCACGCCTTCAAGGAGCGCATGAGAGAGGATAAAAAGCACCCTTCTCCCTTCGCGTCGGTGGGCCCATATCCGGCGCCGGGTTCCCTGCAGGCCGGGGAGACGAAAGACCCCCATGCAGTTGCCTTGGCGGCTGTATCGAAGTATGATTTTCGCGAACTTGGAGCTTGTCTGGGAAACGGCGTATGACGAAGGATCGGATCTTGAAGTCGATTTGGGCCGCGGCAGCGTGTGCCGCGGTCGTTTTGGTTGGTGGTTTGATCGTGACGGTCGAGAATTCAGCCGCCGCGGGAAACGGCCAACTCGATGGCAGTTCGCTACACCGAGACAACATGAACTTGCACCGCAATCCGCGGGACTCCGTTAGATACCGGCCGGATTTCGAGGTTCAGGTTGCGGCCGGCGAGTTGAAGGCCAGTACAGCCGACGACAAAAAGACTCGCGCCGATGCTGGCCAGATCGCCCAAGCTGGCAAGAGCGCCGAAGAAGCCCATGAGGCGCTGTTGACCGAAAAGCGTTTTCCGTCGGCAGCGACCTGCGGCTCCTGTCATCCGAAACAGTATCGTGAATGGTCTGTTTCTCAGCATGCCTATTCACAATTGAGCCCCGTGTACCTCGCGCTCAACAACAAAATCAATGAACTGGCCAATGGGTCGAACGGCGATTTTTGCCTGCGTTGTCACAATCAGGTGGGCGCCAACCTTGGCGAAAATTCTTTCGTTTCAAATCTGGAGCGGCACCCGACGTCGCGTGAGGGCATCACCTGCGTCGTTTGCCACCGTCTCAACAAGTCCTACAACAAGGCCAGTGGCCGCCTGGCGTTGGTTGAAGGCGGACTGACGGAAGCGATCTTTGGGCCCACCGGCAACCAGGAATTGAAGCGCGTTCTCGATAATGCGCAGGAATACGGGGTGGTTACCGACCCCAAGGAGCGTGGGCAATTGATCCACAAAAAAGTAACGCAGTTTGCCCCTATTTCGACGCCCATGTTCTGCGGCACATGTCACGACGTGACCCTCTTCAACGGGTTTCGGCTCGAGGAAGCTTTCAGCGAATATCGTGTTTCACCCGCCGCCGCCAATGGCGTCACTTGTCAGGACTGCCATATGGGAAAGGTCCAAGGGATTCCCTCCGGCTACGATTACGGCCCGGCCGCCGTGGTGGGCGACCTGCCCACCAAACCAAGAAAGCTGACAAACCATTTCTTCGCTGGACCCGACTATTCGCTCATACATCCGGGAATCTTTCCCCACAACGCCGATGCGCAGACTTTGGCGACCTTAAAACAGTGGCTTCAGTTCGATGTCGCGGCAGGCTGGGGGACGGAAAAGTTTGAGGATACGGTCACCGAAAACACCAAGTTTCCCAAAGCCTGGGAGTTTGTTGACGACCGCTTTGATGCCCGAGCGATTATCGACGAGCAGTTGAAGCTATTGGCGTGGGCCACCGAAAAACGGCTGGAGGTCTTGCGCAACGGATACATCCTGGGCAACATGGTGACGGAAAAGGCCGACAAGGACGGCATCAGATTCCGGGTCCAGGTGCGAAATGGTACCGACGGCCACAACGTGCCGACCGGCTTTACCGGCGAACGGCTGGTCTGGCTCGATGTGACCGTGGTCGACCGGGACGGAACGGTCATCTTTCGGTCGGGGAACCGAGACCCCAACGGCGACCTTCGCGACGGTCATTCATCCTATGTCCGTACCGGAAAGGTTGAACTCGATCCGTATTTGTTCAGTTTGCAGTCTATCTTCGTCACCCAAAATGGCCGCGGCGGTGAAATCGAGCACGTCATTCCGATCCCGTATCCGGTTACTTCCTTGCCCCGGGTCTTACCCTCGACGGCCTCTCTGGTGTTTACCGGCGAACCGAGGACCGAACGCAACCATAAAAAGGGGATCGAGCCTTTGGGGGAAAGATGGGCGGATTACAAGGTGGCGGGCAGCGCCTTAACCGGCAAAGGGCCGTATCGAGCGATCGTCAAACTCATGGAACAGCCGGCTCCCGCGAATCTTCTTATCGCTATTCAAAGTGTCGGATTCGATTACGGAATGACGCCACGCCAAGTGGGCGATGCAATGTTTGCTGGGGTCCAGCTGTTGTGGGAACGGGAGCTAACGTTTGACATCGAATGAGATCAACGGCGATCGCGTTCGCGTGCGTGGAAAATCGTGCCCGAGACAGCGCGATCGCTGACGTAGGGGGATGGGGGAGCCTCAGGTGATGAATTGGCAGCGTGGACGAACACACGCGCAAGATACGCGCATTTTGCTCCTGACAGTAGTCTTGTTGTTCTCCCTCTTAGGTGTCCCGGCGACGGGCGCCGCGGCGGCAGAGTCTGAACCCTGGTACGGCTGGTTTTGGCCCTTGGGAGAACGCATAGAGGTCGAAACCCTGAAGGACGAATACGTTCCCTTCAAGTCCCTGGGCGACATCCCACAACGACCGGAGCTGTTGCTTGAAATTGGTGACCCTTTCCTCGATACGGGGCAGCTCGATGAAGGCTTCGAAGTCCCGATAATCGGTGCGGTCTGGCAACCGAGACTCTGGGCCTACGTGATCGCACGCTCGTCATTGCAAACTTTCGACAACGGGCAGCAGGGACGTGTGCGGGAAAGCGAATGGGCCAATCGCCTGGACCTTTTCGTCAATCTTCAATTGACCGGAACCGAAAAGCTTCTTCTCGGGCTTCGCCCCGTCGACCAAAACCGGCCGGATCAATTCACGCGCTATTCGTTCTCGGGAGTTGATGAAGGATTTAAGAGCGAGTTCAATCTCAATATCGAGACGCTGTTCTTCGAGGGCGATCTAGGCAGCTTGATCCCGAATCTGGATCGGGCCGGGATAAAGCCCATCGACTTCGGTTTCACGGTGGGCCGTCAACCGATCAGCTTCCAGGAAGGAATCCTGATCAACGATACGATCGATGCGTTTGGACTCGTTCGCAACAACATCCCCTTTCCGGGCACCTCGAATCTCCGGGTGTCCGGCCTGTGGGGGTGGAACCGTCTCGACCGCAACGATGCAATTCGCGATGCCGACGAAAACACCTATGCTTTGTTCATCGCGGTCGATGCGCCGGTCAGCACTTACAACCTTGACCTAATCTACGTTGACGATGACGGTTCGCCAGACGCGGACGGCTTTTATGTTGGCGCCTCGGCAATTCAGCGCATACGCGCCCTGGGCGGCCTCAGTACGGCGTTTCGGATCAATAGTTCCATTGCGCTGGACGAGGAGATTGGCGGCAACGTGCTTGGTAACGGGACGTTGCTCTCGGCTGAATTGTCGAAAACCCCCAAGGGCTCCGATGACATCGCATATTTCAATGCCTTCGCCAGCATCGGCAACTTCACGCAGGCCGGACGGGAGGCCATCCTCGGCGGACCGCTGGCCAACTTCGGCATACTGTATGCATCCCCCAACCTGAGCAACTATGGGGCGGAGATCAGGCCGTTCACCGACGACGTGATTGGCTTTGCGGCGGGGTATCAGGCGTTCTGGGACCACAAGCGCCGCAATCTGATCCTGGAGGTCGCCGGACGCCACGATTATGACGGCGATGGATTTGATTCGCTCGGCTTCGGTTTTCAGCTGCAACAGGCGGTCGGACGGCGCGTCCAATTGCAGTTCGAAGGCTTTTACACCATCAACAAAGAACGGGATGACGGCATCGGGGCGCGTGTAGAGATTCTCTTCATATATTAGATCTGTCGGTGCCTAGCCATTCGGTCCGGTCCGCTGGCAGTTGCTCGCCGGGCTCGCAGATCGGTTTGAGTGTTTGATGAAATATAGGGGTTACGCTGATTCCATACCTGAACGCCTGGGTCGGGATCGACAGGCCGCAGTCCCTGGCGTGCGCCGCGGGGGCCGGGGACATACTCAAGAACACCGGCATCAACTTCGAGACCGATGGCCTAACCGGGTTCCCCAAACTCGACGACACCGGCCGAGATACCTTCGGCGCGGCACTTGGGATCGAATACCTGTTCGATTTGCACTAGCAAATCGTCGTCGAGGTGGCCGCACTGCAGGTTATCGGGGGAAACAACGAAGCCGGGCGCCCGGCAAAAGGCGACCAGTACGGGTTCGGCATCCGATGTCAGCTTCCTTTGACCCGAGCGTGGATTTCGCGTGTGGACGCCATGTACGGCTTGCGTGAATCCGATGACGACATTTTCGGCATAAGGTTCGAATTTCGCCGCGAGTTCTAGGAGGTTCCGCGTCATGGGAACGGCAATCACATTTTCGGCAGTGGGTTTTCTGATCCTGGCGTCCGTCTACGTGCTGACCCTGATTCTCAACGACGTACGCGCGACGGCCCTCGCCCAGCGCAGCACCGAGGCGGAGCGCGAGCTGTTTCAGGCACGCATTGCCGATATTCGCGACCACAGAACCTTTGAGCGGGAAAAAAACGAATTTTCCTGGAACGGCCATCGTAAGTTCGAGGTCTATCGCAAGGTCGAAGAGGGCGGAGGTATCTGCTCGTTCTACCTCCGCCCCCATGACAAGAAATCACTCCCGCCGTACGAACCGGGGCAATTCCTTACATTTCGTCTCGATATTCCGGCTGAAACGAAGCCCGTCATCCGCTGCTATTCCCTGTCCGA
>JAPUHN010000386.1 GCA_027297685.1 Alphaproteobacteria bacterium
TTGACCAGGGCGTTCAGCGGCTCGTCGCCGAGAATGTCACAGGCCTCGGCAATAAACCGTTCGACATCGGCGGGGTCGCCCAAATCCATCGGAATATGGGTGGTCCAGTTGGGATCGCGCTTGCAGTGCTCGGGCACCGGATCGCGCGAGCAGGTGATGATCTGCCAGCCTTCGTCGGAGAAGCGCTTGACGGCGGCATGGCCGATGCCGCGGCTTGCGCCGGTGAGGATGAGCGAGCGGCGTTGTTGCGTCATGGCGTTGTACGTAGGCCATTCGCGCGCGTAAAGAAAGCCGCGCGATAGCGCAGAGGCCCGCTCCCGCCGGGAGAGGGTTGATCAGCTGGCGACCGCCTCGGCCGCCGTCAAGCCCGGTTTTATGCCATGGCGCTCGGCCTCGGTAGCGTCGAAGTTGAGCTCGACGCGCATGCCAACCGGGCCGGTGATGAACAACTGGTAGAGGTCGCCGTCATTGGCTTGGCGCTGCAGGAACTCGACGCCGTTGCGCTCCAACCGCTCGATCATCTCGGGCAGGCCGCTGCACCGGAACGCGACATGGTCGATGATGCCGGTACCGTCGGTCTGGCCCGACGTGCGGCCGCCCAGATAGCGTTCCTGAAACCGCTTTTCCTTGGTTCCCTCGCTCGGCACCTGGGCGATGTGCAGCACATCGCGCTCACCGATATAGAGCCAGGTCACCGGCACCTTGAAATCGGGCGTGTGGCCGCGTTCCATGCCGATGTTCTCGACAAACCAGTCGGCGGTCGCGTCAACATCGTCGACCAGCAGCAACAGGTGCTCGATATGGCTTAATGGCATTGCTTATCCCTCCGCAATCGGCCTCAACATTGCCCAATTTGACCCTGGCCATCAATGGCACACCATGGATCGCGCGGGGGATCGCGCGGGGGATCGCGCGGGCATTGAGGGGGGCCAGGCGGTCTTTCGCTCAAGGATACAACCAGCTTTCCCGCCAACCACCGTCCGCCGTGCGCTCGAACAGTTGGCGGTCGTGCAACCGGTCGTCGCGCTGAGTCCAAAACTCGATGCTGTCGGGCACAACCCGGTAGCCCGACCAAAACGACGGCCGCGGAATGTCGCCGGCGGCGAATTTAGCTTCATATTCTTCGGCCCGGTTCTCCAGCAACGCGCGCGACGCCAGCGGCTGCGACTGATCGGACGCCCAGGCGCCGATCTGGCTGCCCCGCTCCCGGCTGGCGAAATAGGCGTTCGCCCGATCTTCGGCGACCGGCTCTATCGGGCCGGAAATGCGCACTTGGCGCGCCAATGTTTTCCAGTAAAAACACAGGGCGGCGAAGGGGTTTGCCTCCAACTCGGCCACCTTGGCGCTGTTCAGGTTGGTATAGAACTCGAACCCCTCGGCGCCATGGCCTTTTAACAGCACCATGCGTGCCGACGGCCGGCCCTCAGGGGTCGCCGTCGCCAGGGTCATGGCGCCGGGATTTATTGATTCCGAAGCCTGTGCCTCGCGATACCAGCGCTCGAACAGGGCGATCGGGTCGGTCGATGATTGTGACATGCCTTAATTCTGCCATCATATTTGCATGTAATTTCGATGGCATCTCGAAACGATGCCATTTCAGCGCCTTATGATTTCCATATAGCGCGTGTGAGGTAAAAAATCCTGAATTCGGCCTGATCTTTTTTCTGCGCCGAACAGGAATGTGAAGGACAACTCCTATGCAGATCAAAGTTATCGCTCCCCTTGCAGCGGCCGCCCTAATTCTTGGTGCCTGCACCGGCGACGCCGGCCAGAAACAGACCGCGGGTACGATTATCGGCGGTATCGGCGGCGCTGTAATCGGTTCGCAGATCGGCAGCGGTTCCGGACAGCTTGTCGCCACGGCGCTCGGCACATTCGCCGGCGCGTTGATCGGCGCCGACATCGGTAAATCTCTCGACCGCGCCGACCAGCTAGCTATGCGGCAAGCCGAACAGCAGGCGCATAGCGCGCCGATCGGCGATCAGATCGTCTGGAACAACCCAGATAGCGGCAATTCCGGCTCGGTGACGCCGGTGCGTGAGGGCACGAACGCACGCTCCGGCGCCTATTGCCGCGAGTATCAGACGAAGGTGACAGTCGGTGGCCGCGAACAACGGGCCTACGGAACCGCCTGCCAACAGCCCGACGGCAGTTGGCAAGTCGTCAGTTAGGATCTGGGGAGGGTCACAGCCCGGCGTCGGTCGATGTCTCGGCAATCAGGCGTGGACCGGTCTTGCCGAGCAACTGCTTGATCGTCGGGGCCAGGACGGTGCGGCCGGCGGCGTCGGCCTGCGCCAGCAGCGCTGCCAGTTCAACCGCCCACGGCGTATCGGCGGCGCTTTCGGGATCGAATGTGTCGATCGCATAGCCCAGCGCCCGATACAAATCGTGGAGCGAAACATCGTCCAAATCGCGGATCAGCACCGCCGTATCGGCATCGGTTCGCGTGATATAACCGGCGGCGTGCAGGCGCGTCATAACCGTGGCCAGCGCGTCGCCATCGCCCGCCGCTGCCGCCAGCAACATGTCATTGTCCGCCGTGCCGCCAGCGCGGCCGGTGGTGTACAAAACATCGATCACCTGCAGCGCACGCAGCAGGCAGCGGGCCGGGGTCAACGCGCCGCCGTGAGCTTCCGAGGCCCGGGTCGCCAGCCATTCTGGCCGTGCCGCCGCGATCGCCGCGCCAAACAAAACCACCGCCCAACCGAGATACATCCAGATCAGGAACACCGGCAACGCCGATAGCGAGCCGTAGACGCTTTGAAACGTGCCAACCCGGCTGATGTATAAACCGAACAGCGCCTTCAGGCCCTCGAACAGTAAAGCGGCGACCAATCCGCCGAGCAGCGCGTGCCGCCACTCGATGCGGCGGTGCGGCAGGGCCAGGTAGATAACGGTCAGCCCGATTGCCGCGAATACGAACGGAATAACGCGGACCAGACCGCCGAGCGGAAACCCCGACACGATGTCCAGCGAGGATAAATTCCCGGCGGCAAATATGACCGTGCTTAACGACAGACCGGCGCCCAACAGCAGGGGGCCAAGCGTCAGCGTGGTCCAGTAGGCGACCAAACGCATCATCAGGGGCCGCGGCGAATCGACCCGCCAGATACCGTTGAAGGCCGCCTCGATGGTCGACAGCAGCATGATCGCGGTGACCGCCAACCAGACGATGCCGAGCGCGGTCAGGTTGCTGGTATTGGAGACGAACCGGTCGAGATAGGTCTGTACGTCGGCCCCCGCATGGGGCGCGATGTAGCTCAACGCCTGTTCGACTAACCTGCCTTCGATGTCTTCGAACGCCGGAAACGCCGACAAAACGGAAAGGCTTATGGCGAGCAACGGCACCAATGCGAGCAACGAGGTGTAGCTTAGCGAGGCGGCGATCACGAGACCGCGCTCTTCGTGGAAGCGCACCAGCGCCGCGCGGACGAAGCCAAGCTCCGCGGAAACAATGTCCCGCCGCCGCGCGTTTGTATCATGGGCGTTCGTCATGTTCGGCCGGTCATTCCTGATACCTTTGATGACGTAATACTATATCTCTTTGAAGTTAAACGAAAATAATCTTCTGGCGGCGGTTCTCCTTGCCGCGAATCCGCTTTGGTGTAGGATGCCCGCAACGTCGCCAAGGACGCCAATCGGCAGGTTTTGATGGGTAACGATGCACAGTTAATGGCTGGTAAACGCGGCCTCATTATGGGGGTTGCCAACGATCGCTCGATCGCCTGGGGAATCGCGCGCACGCTCGCCGACCATGGCGGATCGCTCGCCTTCACCTATCAGGGCGACGCGCTGGGAAAACGCGTGCGCCCGCTGGCCAAACAGGTCGGCAGCGATTTCGTGGTGCCGTGCGACGTTACCGATCGCGACAGCATGGACCATTTGTTTTCCGAAATCGCGGAGCGTTGGGGCACGCTGGATTTTGTCGTCCATGCCATCGCATTTGCCGACAAAGATGAGCTGAAGGGCCAGTATCTCGATACTTCGCGGGATAATTTTCTGCGTTCGCTCGACATATCCTGCTACTCGTTTACCGATGTGTGCCGCCGCGCCGCGCCGTTGATGGCCGAAGGCGGCAGCTTGCTGACCCTCACCTACTACGGCGCTGAGCGGGTGATGCCCCACTACAACGTGATGGGCGTCGCCAAGGCTGCACTCGAGGCCAGCGTGCGCTATCTCGCCGTCGATTTGGGCGGGCGCAGTATCCGCGTCAACGCCATATCCGCCGGCCCGATCAAGACCCTGGCGTCCAGCGGCATCAGCGATTTCCGCTATATCCTCAAATGGAACGAGCTGAATTCGCCGATGAAACGCAACGTCACCATCGACCAGGTCGGCGGCGCCGGCCTCTACTTGCTGAGCGACCTGGGCTCCGGCGTTTCGGGCGAAATTCACCATGTCGACAGCGGCTATAATGTGGTTGGCATGGTCGCCGTCGACGCCGCACACGACGTCGCCGAATTGCTCTCCAGCCTGAAAACGGCCGGCGACTGAGCGCCGTAACCGAGACCGGCGAAGGAGACCTTCGATGGCCGCCAATAGTTTCGGCCGACTTTTCAATTTCACCACCTGGGGCGAAAGCCACGGGCCGGCGATCGGCTGTGTGGTCGATGGCGTGCCGCCGCGCCTTGGCCTGGCCGAAGCCGATATCCAGCATTGGCTCGACCGACGGCGGCCCGGCCAATCGCGCTTTACCACCCAACGCCAAGAACCCGATCAGGTCGAAATTCTGTCCGGCGTGTTCGAGGGCGAGACCACGGGCGCTCCGGTCAGCCTGATGATCCGCAACGTCGATGCGCGCTCGCGCGACTATAGCGAGATCGCAAGCAAATACCGGCCGGGCCACGCCGACTATACCTACGACGCCAAATACGGCATCCGCGACTATCGCGGCGGCGGCCGTGCCTCGGCGCGTGAGACCGCGTCGCGGGTCGCCGCCGGCGCGATCGCCCGCAAGGTGCTAAGCGCGATCGTCCCCAGCGGCGTCAGCATTCGCGGCGCGCTGGTGCAGATCGGCGATCAGCCCATCGACCGGGCCAACTGGGACGGCTCGGAAATCGAGAACAATCCGTTCTGGTGCCCCGACGCCGCGGCTGCGAAGCGTTGGGAATCATATCTCGACGAGGTGCGCAAGGCCGGATCGAGCGTCGGCGCGATCGTCGAGGTGGTCGCTTCGGGCGTGCCTGTCGGCCTCGGCGAACCGGTGTACGGCAAAATCGACGCCGAACTGGCCGCCGCGATGATGAGCATCAACGCGGTAAAAGGTGCAGAGATCGGCAACGGCTTTGCCGCCGCGGCGCTCACCGGCGAAGAAAATGCCGACGAAATGCGCATTAAGGGCGACCGTGTTGCTTTTACGTCGAACAACGCCGGCGGCGTTCTCGGCGGTATATCGACCGGCCAGGATTTGGTCGTGCGTTTCGCCGTCAAGCCGACAAGTTCGATCGCAACGCCGCGTCAAACCGTCGACACCACCGGCGCGGAAACCGAGATCGCCACCAAGGGCCGCCACGACCCCTGCGTCGGCATTCGCGCGGTGCCCGTCGGCGAGGCCATGATGGCGGTGGTGCTGGCCGATCAACTGCTACGCCACCGCGGACAAGTCGGCGTCATCGGCGCGCAAACCCCGCGCCAGCGCGCCGATGACGCGGCCGACTAGGCCGCCGGCTTGGGCGACCGTTAAGGAGTTGTTAATCTTAAATCGACAGTATCTTTGTATGTAAGTTAAAGGGACTGTCTGTGTGGAAATTCAATTTCTCAGCGAGACTCTAGACCTGAATACGAAAGGCGCCCCGGGCCGGATCGGTTACAGTTCCGGCAGCGACCCGAACACCACTCATGCGCTGATCTACCGGCGCATCAACCTTCTCGTTTTCGCCATCGCTTTGGCCGTATGTCTCGCGGTTGGCCTGACCATCTGGTCGGCTTTGCGACAGGATGAAATTACAAGGACCGATAACCTCAGCCTGGCGAACGCCGCGATCGCGACAGATCGAGCGGCATTGGTGCGCACCCTCAACGACCATGCAATTGGGGACGAAATCTACGAAAACGTTGTTCTGTCCCCCAGTCGGACATGGTGGAACGAGCACTTTCAGCACGAACTAAGCGATAATTTTGGCGTCACGATCGTCGCCGTTTACGATGCGCGCGGCCATGTTTCGATGATTTTCCCAGAATTTGGCGACCAGACCAGGGTCAATCCGTCATCATTTACGAGCGCCGAGATAGAAGAATTCCTCAACTCCGTTCGCGCCCAATATGGTAGCGAGGCCGATGGCAAATCAGCGTTCGTGAATATCGGCGATTCGATCTATTTGATTGGCGGTAGCATCGTTCAACCCTACGACGAGGACCGCAAGCCCGACCTCGACACCGTGTTTTATGAAGGCGCGGTGCTCGTCTTCTTCAGGCCGATAGACAATGCCTTCATCGACCGCATCTCCACCAACTTCCTGCTCCCCGATCTCCACCTGGCAAGTTCTCGGCAAGACCACGATCGAGAGTTGACGATGCCATTGCAATCTCCGTCGGGCTCCGACCTGATCTTCCTGACCTGGCGCCCGGATTGGCCGAGCGAGTTGAGCCTGCTGTTCGTCGTCCCATCGATCATACTCATAGTTGTGAGCATCATCTTTCTGGTGCGCTTTGCGATCTTGGCCCTCAAGCGGGGAACCGAAGAAATTATCCGGTCCCGGGACGAGGCAATCACTGCGGAACGCAAACTCATCGAGAGCCACAGCCAACTCGAACTCAGGGTTCAAGAACGAACGGCGGAATTGGATGCAGCCAAGGACCAAGCGGAATCCGCCAGTCAAGCCAAGTCAGCGTTTTTGGCCAACATGAGCCACGAGCTACGCACGCCGTTGAACGCGATCATCGGCTACAGCGAGATGATGCTGGAAGACGCTGAGGAGGAAGGCGCCAAAGAGCGCACCGACGATTTGCGCAAGGTGCGCCGTTCGGGCCGCCAATTGCTCGGGTTGATCAACGACATCCTGGATATCTCCAAGATCGAAGCCGGCAAGATCGAATTGAACTTCGATACCGTCGATCTGGCGGATATTGCGCCAGAGGTCGAGAGCACCGCCGCGCCGCTGATGGAGGCCAATGGCAACAACTTCAAGATCGTGGTTCCCGAGGGCATCGGTAAAATCGAATGCGACGACCAGCGCCTACGCCAAGTGTTGCTCAATCTGCTGGGCAACGCCGCCAAGTTCACCGAGAACGGCGACATCGATCTGACTATCGAGCGTAACGGCGACGGCTGGGTGCGGTTTGCCGTGCGCGATACCGGTATTGGTATGAGCGCCGAACAGGTGGGGGGCCTGTTCGAGCCATTCGGTCAAGCCGACAGCTCGATAACTCAGCGTTTCGGCGGCACCGGATTGGGCCTGTCGATCAGCCAGCGGTTTGTCGAGATGATGGGAGGCCGAATTACGGTCGCAAGTGAGTTGGGCAGCGGCTCCTGCTTCACGGTGTGGCTGCCCGATATCGACCCGGCAAATCAAAAAAACACCGGCCCAGGCGATGGCCCCGAGATCCTGGTAATCGAAGATACGCCGTCGGACAGCGCTTTGCTGGAGCGCTATCTTTGCCATCTCGGCTATCGGGTCGACGTGGCACGAGACGCGGAGCAAGGCTTGGCGCAGGCGCGTAAGATCGCCCCGGCGGCAATTATCCTGAACATCGAGCTGCCCGGCATGAATGGCAGTGAAGTCATCGACACGTTGCAGGCCGACGAGACGCTGCGGCGAGTACCTGTGATCGTAACGTCGAACAACGACGAGGCGCGCGAGCGGGCAAACAAGCTTGGCGTCGGCGATTTTCTTGCCAAGCCGATCGATCGAAATAGCTTGCGAAACACTCTTAGCAAGTACAGCGTCCCGGATAAATCTCCCGCATTTGCCGCCGCTTAGGTGCCCCGCCGCTTCGCATTGGCACACTCAGTTGTATGTGGGCGATAATATCCATCGAGGTTATCTTCAATTCAGCAATTTGATCTGGAGATATTGTTGGGGCGCATCTTGGACAGCAAATTTAGTTGATCAATCTTCCGCATGAGCTCCTAAGCCAAATAGTTCGCATTACACGTTTCGCCGAAATGTTGCCGTCATACATCTGAAACCGATGGCTCCGTTGAAAAGCACCATCCTGGGCCATGCAGCCAACAATTTTCGTTGCGCCGGTGTCGGTCGCGGCGAAGGGTTTGGACCTGCCTGAAGCCGCGCTCCTTGATCGCCCGCGCCAATCGCCGGTCATCGCGGGGATCTCGAGCGCCGACGCAATCAAAGATCCACACATTGCTCACGAACGATGCGGTATATCCGTCAATTTCTCGTTTAATCCTCATAACGACGCCGCCACCCTCCTGCGGCGTTAGCGGCAAGACCAGCCGCCCGCCAGGGGCCAGAGCGTCAAGCCAGTTGGACAGAGGATGGGTAGCCCCAGCGTTGATAAAGAGTGCATCGACATCCACGGCTTTGAGAACTGCACCACTAGCCGCAGAGACTTCGACCTGCTGATAGTGCGAGAGGTTCTTTTTCGAACGTTCGGCCAAGACGGGATCGATTTCCAACCCCTCTACCCGGTCCTCCTTGGCGACGAGCTCGGCCATTATGGCTGTGTAATAACCAACACCGGTTCCGACATGCACCACCCTGTCGCCAGCCTGGAGCTCAAGCAATTTGATCATACGAGCTAGAAACGAGGGGTCGCCATTGTTCAAGCCGCGATCCGCGTCGATTGCGAACAGATAGTTTTGATAGAGATACGCCGGATCGTCGGAGGGTGTTTCGACGTAATGGCGGAACACACTGATGGACCAGGGGCCAGGCCCCAGATATCGCTCGCGCTGCACGGTGGCGAAGGCTTCAACGATACGAGGGTCCTTCACTCCGGCCACCGCGCAGACCAGGTCGGCATAAATGCGTCGGATATCTCCCATTTTGCTCATATTCGATTAAGCTCCGAACCATTCCAACATATCAAAACAAGTCTACTTCATCCGCCATCGATCAGGGTGGCGGGGATAGGTTTGGTGGCAAAATTCCACCGCTTCGGCCACCTCACGATCGCCCTCGCGCTATCAATGGCAGCCCGGCTATACTTGGCCTGACAGCAAACAACAGCCAACCGAGGGAGGCCCGACCATGGCCAACAAGCGGGAAACTCTGCCGCAGCTGCAGGAAATGTCGAAACTACCGGTGCCGGATCCCGACACGCTCGACGAGGACATTCAGAAATACATGGCTGTGTGCGAGGAAAAGCTCGGGCTGGTGCCCAACGTCATTCGCGCCAAGGCGCTACGGCAGGAATCGCTGCGCACGTTTATCAGCAAATACAATCAGTTGATGCTGAGCGACGACAGCGGCTTGTCGCGCCTGGAGCGCGAGATGATCGCCGTGGTGGTGTCGTGCTACAACCATTGCGTCTATTGCATCACCTCGCACAGCCAGGCGGTGCGCGAGTTGTCGGGCGACCCGGTGTTCGGCGATATTCTGATGACCAACTATCGCGAATTGAACCTGTCTGACCGCCACCGGGCGATGCTCGATTTCACCTGGAAGATGACGTCGACGCCGTGGCTCATCGGCGATGGCGACCGCCAATCGCTCTACGATGCCGGCTTCAGCCATGAAGACGTCTACGACATCATCGATACGGTGGCCTATTTCAACTACACCAACCGCATGACCCACGGCCTCGGCATGCTGCCGAACGTGGATTATTTCGGCATGGACCGCCTGCCCGACCCGCGGGCCGAGGCCAAGGAAGCGGCGGAATAGGTAAAACGGATCGAGGTAGATTCGGTAACTACCACCTCGCGCCACAGCGATAGGTAATTCCCTGTTACCTTCGATCTCCTCGATCGAGCCGGCTTTCAAGGCTGCCCATGCTCAGATTCATTTTAGTTGTCTCCGTTTCTTTTGCGTTGATTTATGCGCCGCCGTCGATGGCAGCCGCCAAAGAGTGTGAGCTTGCTGTCGCAAAAGATTATTTTCAAAAGAAACGAAACCGACAAGAACCTGATTTCAACTCATATGGTTTAGAACAGCAGTATAAAATATTCATCCATGGATATAATTGTATGCACCCGCCATTTCTGTACTTGGCCGGTCTTATGGCCGAGAAAGGGGAAGCTGTCGTAGAGTTTCTTGAAAAAAAATTGCGAGAGACTGAAGACGATGGGGTTGTTATAGGTATTATTGAAGTTTTTGTTTTTATGGAGCTACTCCAGACTTACCGGGTTTCTGCAGATAAAGAATTGATAGAAGTCATTCAAACCACAATTGACAATATTGACGCAGAAAATACTAGAGAATTTGCCCAATCAAACTTCGACAGCCTGTATAAACCCCACCCAACAACTATAGATTGATGGAAAAATGCGTTCTTACCGCCCAGAGTAGCGGTGTTTTGAGGGCAATCAATATTCGAGGAACGGATAATATGCCGTACGCAGTTAGGTCTTTCTCTAGACGTCTGCGACATCACCGACACGCTGGCCTATTTCAATTACACCAACCGCACGACCCACGGCCTCGGCATGCTGCCGAACGTGGATTATTTCGGCATGGACCGCCTGCCCGACCCGCGGGCCGAGGCCAAGGAAGCGGCGGAATAGGGGGCACGGAACGATAAAATTTCGCTCGAAGCCAATTCAAATGAAGGGACCGAGATCGACGTGCCCGCATTGCGGAGAGCGCGGTATATCCTTGCGCAAACGCGCGTGG
>JAPUHN010000387.1 GCA_027297685.1 Alphaproteobacteria bacterium
TGACAGCGCCGCTCGCTACAGGTACTCGACGGTCGGGGCTTTCGCCTTAAACTCCTCCATTATCCTTGCGGAAGACGCGACCAGTAACGCTATCTTGGCGTCGACATCGTCAAACACAATTTGTCCGCCTCGTTTCATCACCTTGCCAGCGATCAAAACCGTATCCACGTTTCCCGGATTGGCATGCAGCACAATTGCATTGGTCGCGTCGGCGACCCCGGCTAGGTTCAGGTCGTTCTTGCGCAGCAACGTAATATCTGCCTGTTTTCCCGGTGTCAGCGACCCGATGGAGCCATCGAGATGAGCCATCTTGGCGCCATCCATCGTTGCCCAGCGCAGGGCTTCGCCGGTTGTCAGCGGAATAGGGTGGGGAGCCTCGCCAGTTTGCTCGATTTCCCTCATGCTATGCTGGTGACGCTCGAATTGAAGCGTGGTCCGCATCACGGCAAACATGTCGGGCGCGTAGACACATTCAGTGTCGCTGCCGATCGGCACCGGCACACCAGCTTCCCTGAGCTTGCCGGTTAGTGGTTCGCCATAGGCCATCTGCATCTCGACTTCTGCGGTAACGGCAAATGTCGCACCGCGATCGACCAGCAGTTTGAAGTGCGCATCGGTGAGTGCGTTGCCGTGGACAATGTTGATCCTGTCGGAGATCAGCCCTTCTTTCGCCGCCGCATCGTAACCCTGCGGCGCCACCATGTTGGCGCCCGAATGATGAAGGCTGGCGATAAGGTCGAATTCGCGTGCCAAGCGAAAATCCTCCAGCACCACGTCATTCACCGACATTTGCGGTCCTAGAACCGCCAGTCCCATCGATAGCAGCCCTCCGCCGCTCGAAAACCGGCTTTTGCGCAGCCGCTCCACCTCGGCGCGTGGCATGGGAATTTCGCTGTGGTGTTTCTGGCCCGGCTTGGCATCCGGTTTGGCCGAACCGTGCAGGAACAGGGCGCGTATTCCGGATTCTTCCAGCCCGTCGATGGCAGCGTCGGAATGGTCTGGCGTGGGGTTGTTATGATGCCAATCGACGATTGTGGTGACGCCTGAGTTAATCTGATTAAGGGCGCCCGCCAGATTGGCAATGTAGATATCTTCGGGCTGGAAAAATATCGCCAGACCGGCATGCATGGCGCGGAAGTAGTTGGTCGCCGTCCAGTCCCCGGCGACGCCGCGCAGTCCGGACTGCCAGGTATGAATATGCGCGTTGACCAGACCCGGCATGACAATCATGTCTGACGCATCGATCACCTCGGCATCGTCGCTCGCCGAGAGGCCGGTCCCGACCGCGACAATTTTGTCGTCCTCAATCAAGACATCGCCGCGCGCCACGTCAGGAACAGCGGGGTCCATTGTGACCACAGCCCCGCCTTTAAGAAGAATTATCGACATGTTGCGCCTCCGCTACTCTCGATTGATGAGGTCAGGCCCCGGGTTAAAAAAAAACATCGCCATCGAATAACGGGTTCACCGAGCGACTGCCTTACGTAATGATATTCCGTTTTCCTCGGGTTATTGTTGCCTTGCCTCGGTTCGAAGGAAGGATATATTAGAAAAAACAAATGTTCTAATGGCGCGTCAAAGTTGTAGTATGAAGATTAGAAGGTTTGTAGTCGCCATCGACCCGGCACTTTTCCGAATCAGGGCGGATGGTCCCGATTACACTCCCACTTAGGAGGGCACGATCAACTCAACTGGCTCAAGACCTGTCCGATTAGTTTCGTCTCACGGATCCAAGGTTCAGATGGAACGCGATTTGTGGGTGTATTGTATGAGCGCGCCGGAAAAATATCTCGCATTCTTTCGCCGGGTCTACACCGACACTCCTAATGATGGCGTAGAGCGGTATCCGGGCCTTGCCCTGTCTTGGACGTGGCCGGCGTTTTTCTTCACTTTTCCCTGGTTGCTCTTCCGCAAACAGTATCTGCTTGGTTTCCTATTCCTAGGTATCATCACAATTCTCGGGATTCTGTCGCCGATAAGCGATTTGTTTCTGTTGGTCATATGGATAGTGCTGAAGTTCGTGATCGCTCTCAATGCAAAATCGATCTACGTCGGCAAAGCCGTCACTAAAATCCGCGAGGCCCGCACGCGGCAGATTCCCGTACGGGAATGGGAGGCGCATTTGCAACTCATTGGCGGTGTATCCCACCTTGGCGCATTGCTGGCCATCGCATACATAGTCGCGTTGATAATCGTTGATATAATCATTCTCAACGGCGCGGCGTAGGAAGCGTCGATGTGCGATTTATCCCGGCCTGTCGACGCGCCGAATTGCGGATCAAGCCGCGTCAGGCACTGATGCCTTCCTGCTTGCCGCCGAAATCGGTCGAATAGTTGCGGTCGATATACCAGCACACATAGTCGATCATGCTGACCGGATCGTATTTGGGCGGATTGTCGGGGCCGCAGCAAGTGTCCAACGGGTCGGCGATGGCGTCCGGGGCCGGATCGATAAACGTCGCCATCGAGTAGCGGTCGTGATCGGGCGGCACCACGCGGTGCGGCGAGGCGATGAACCGGTCGTTGGTCCAACGGTTCAGGAATTCGCCTGTGTTGACGATAATGGCGTTGGCGACGGGATCGGCCGGCAGCCACTTGCCGGTGTGCGTCAGAACCTGCAGGCCTGGGACTTCGGACAGCGGCAACAACGTCAAAAAGCTGTGGTCGGTGTGGGGTGAAATGCCGAACTGGTTGTCTTCCGCCTCCACGGCAGGGTAATGGGCATTCCGCGTCCAGACGATCGGCTCGTCAAAGTACCGGTCGAAAAAATCCGCCGGCTTTTCGAGGGCGAGCGCATAAAGCGGCACCATTTTCCGGCCCAGCGCAACGATGGCTTGCTGAAAATCGACAATGGCCTCACGGAATCCCGGCAGATCCTGCGGCCAGGGATTGGGGCCGACAAACCGCAGGCCCTGCTCCAGGTAGGGATGATCGGCCGGGCGGTCGAGCGCCAGCACCAGTGTCTCGTTCAAATCCTGCTTCGTGTTCTTGTTGATCTTGGAGGTCACATAGACGGTCGATTTGGGGGCAATATAACCAACCGATTTCTCACCGAACTTGAGCTTGAGCTTTTCTTCATCGGGCAGCGCGAAGAAACGCTCGAGGGCGCCATAGGCGTTATCCATAAGTTCGCGCGGCACGCCGTGATTGACGATCACATAAAAGCCGATGGTCTCTTGAATAAAACGGATGTTATCGGCCAGCGCTGCGGCGGCGCCGGGTTCGCCGGCAAGATAGGGCCCGACGTCGAGAATCGGAATATCCTCGAACTCGTCGGTTTTATCGACGGTGCGGTAGTCGAAAATTTTCAGCGACGTTTCAGCACCCATGGAAACCTCCTGTGCAAGTAGCCCGGTTCGTTATTTATCATATGATAAACTAATGAGCGCCTCGCTACGCGTCAAGTTTATTTTTCGGGCGATAAATAAGCACCCAAATCCCGCGTCGTCGTTGCCTCATTCCCGACCGACCATCCGCCGGGTGATGGCCAGTGCGCCGTCGAGAGTCCGGTCCACAGCATCGATGATGAATGCTTCGAGATCGGGTTCCACCTTGGTCTGGTAGATATATTTGCGCACGAAGTAATAGAACACGGCGGCGTGGAGGTGCCACGCGGCTTCGAGTTCGAGACTGCCGATGGGCACGTCGGCGGGCGCCGGCGCACCGGCTTCGGCACGCACTTCCGCACAGACAGGCGTCAGCAGGCGCTCTTCGAGCAGGTCGATATAGCGCCGGTTGATATCCTCGCCCGCCAGTCCGGCGAACATATAAATGCGGATCCACTCATAAGTCAGCGCGTCGTTAGCGTAGGCCCGGTAGAAATCGATCAGCCGGTCGCGCAGCGGCCGCGACCGGTCGGTAATCAGCGCGCCCCACTCGGGCTGCCAACGCCCGACGAAGAGCTCTTCGTAGACCTGCTCGATCAGGTCCTGTTTGGTTGGAAAGTAGCGATAGAGCAGCGGCTGGGTGATACCGAGGCGATGCGCAAGCTCTCGGGTTTGTCCGGAAAAGCCGGCCTCGGCGAAAAACTGGATGGCGCCTTCGACGATGCGCTGCTTGCGCTCGGTGGGCGCAAGGCGTTGCCGGCGATCATTGCCAGGTTGGCTCTTGTTTTCCGTCATTCTAGGACCCGTCGGACTTCGACCAGTTCGCAACCAATAGTTTATCGTTTGATAAACTAACGAGAGGCGATGTTTCAGTCAAGTTTGCTCGCGGCTACCAGCAAGTTACTCGGTTAGGAGGTGCCCGGTGGCTTAGACCTGAGCGTTCCACGATGCGTGT
This sequence comes from Alphaproteobacteria bacterium, assembly GCA_027297685.1. Lineage (GTDB taxonomy): Bacteria > Pseudomonadota > Alphaproteobacteria > UBA6615 > UBA6615 > JAPUHN01. The sequence continues at coordinate 4,282 of JAPUHN010000387.1, forward strand.
AACAAGGCGCTCAGTAAAACGACGCCGATAACGATCCCGCTCATCGCCTACAACATCACCGTCCCGCCATCGACCATGATGGTCTGGCCGGTGACGAATTTGCTGGCGTCGGAGGCCAGATAGACGATGGTGCCGGTCATATCGTCGGTCTCCAGGTTGCTTCGCAGGCTCTGGCCGGCGGCGATGACTTCAAGCGCCTTGTCGCGTTTCTCGCCCATAAATTCGTCGGTGCCTTCGGTCAGCACGGCGCTCGGTGCGACGGCATTGACCCGGATCCAGTCGCGCCCCAGCTCGCGCGCCAGGCTGCGCGTGAGGCCGATCACCGCCGCCTTCGAGGTGGCGTAATCGAGCGCGTAGGGCATGCCGTAGGTCGCGGCCAGCGACGAGATATTGATGATCGACCCGCCGCCGGCTTCGCGCAAGGCTGGCACACAGGCCTTGCAGCACTGCCAGATGCCTTTGACGTTGACCGTCATCACCCGGTCCCATTGATCGTCGGGAAGCTGGTCGAAGCGGCCGCCGGAAATATCGCCGTACAGCGCTGCGTTGTTGACCAGCACATCGATGCGGCCGAATTCGGCGACGGCGCGGTCGGCCATGGCCTGGCAGCTCGCCATGTCGGCGACGTCGAGCGCCAGGCCGACTGCCTTGCCACCGGCGCTCTCGATTGTGGCGACCGTGTCC
>JAPUHN010000388.1 GCA_027297685.1 Alphaproteobacteria bacterium
TCCCCCAGGCCGTGAAACTGCCCAAGTATGAAAAATGGGCGATGTACGAAGAATGGCTACCGCTGAACGTCTGGCGGGTGATGCTGGACATGCACATGGGGCCCTTCCCCTGGCAACCTGAGCCTGATTTCAACAAGTAGGGGGGTATCGTTCCTCGGATTTTTTGCCCGGAGGCTACACTTTCAGCAAATTCGGTGAACAATGACCCAGCAAATTCTTCTGATTGAAGACGATGCCAAGCTCGCCGGGATGGTCAGGGACTATCTCGGCGAGTCCGGTTTTGACGTGACAATTGCAGGCACGGGCAAGGAGGGCCTGACGCTGCAAAAAAAGCGCGTTTTCGACGCCCTCCTTCTCGATCTTAGTTTACCGGATATCGACGGGCTGGAAGTGTGCCGCACAGTGCGCGCCAATGATTCGGTTCCCATTCTCATGCTGACGGCGAAAGGCGATCCCATGGACCGCGTCGTCGGGCTGGAGCTTGGCGCCGACGACTATCTGCCCAAACCCTTCGAGCCGCGCGAGTTGCTGGCCCGGCTGAGGTCCATCCTGCGCCGCGGGAAGGGGGAGGACCGTGCCGACATCATGCGGTTTGGCCGGTTGGAAATCGACACGCGGTCCATGGAAGCCCGGATCGATGGTCGTATCTGCGCTCTGACGACACATCAATTCAAGCTTCTGGAGATCATGGCCAAGGCACCCGGTCGGGTGCTCAGTCGCGACTATCTGATGGACCAGTTGAGAGGCGGAAACCTGGCGGCTTTCGACCGTTCCATCGATGTCCATATTTCGCGAATCAGGGCCGAAGTCGAGGAAAACCCCAAACGTCCACGCCGGGTGCTCACGGTCAGGGGAGCCGGTTATGTGTTCGCCCGGACGCAGGATTGAACAACCGTGCCGGCGCGGTCTTGAAAGGTAAACCCGGATGCTGAGGCGACGGCTTTATCTGCAGATTTACTTCACCATCATCGCAAGCCTGGTGATTGTGGTGGTGTTGTCCGGCTTGCTGTGGAGCGGTTTCGGCCGCGACCATTTGAACCGTGAGGTGTTCGATATCACTGGCCGGCTGGCCTACCTCGCGCTGCCCGCCGCCGATTCTCCCGACGTCGTGCAACGGCAGGCGGTCGAACGCCTGGGCCGCGAACTCGGCATCGATATCAGCCTGTTCAATGCCGACTGGCGCCTGATCGCCTCCAGTGGGGAAGCGAGCCCGCCGTCGCCTCGATTGACGCCAAACAGCCGCTGGCACAGCGTGCACGGGGGCCGGGCTTGGGCGCTGGACCTGCCCGACGGACGATGGCTGGTGGCCGATCTTGGCCGCCGCGGTGTGGGCCGTCCACTGCTGAAACTTGCGCTCTTTCTGGGCAGCGTGGCGTTGGGCGTAGGACTTGGCGCCTATCCGTTCGTACGCCGGCTGACCCGCCGGCTCGAACGCCTTCAAAAAGGCGTCGAGCGCATCGGGTCGGGCGACCTTGCCGCGCGCATAGAAGTCGAGGGACGCGATGAGGTGGCTAGTTTGGCGGCAAGCTTTAACGAGGCCGCGGAGAAAATCGAAAAGCTATTCGTCGCTCACCGCCTGTTGCTGGCCAATGCCTCGCACGAACTGCGCACCCCGCTTTCGCGCATCCGGTTTGGCGTCGAATTGTTGAAGAACGGGGGTGATCCGGCCCGGAGGACTGCGCTACAGCACGATATTGCCGAGTTGGATTCGCTGATCGACGAAATTCTGCTCATGAGCCGGCTGGATGCAGGGTCGCATGCGGACCTGTCCCAAAAGGTCGATTTGGTTGCGCTAGTGGCGGAGGAATGCGCCCGCTATGAGGACTGCACGCTGTCCGGCTGGGCACCGGAGCTTCCCGGCGATCCACGCCTGTTGCACCGACTTGTCCGAAATCTCTTAGAGAATGCGTACAATCATGGCGTCCCGCCAGTCGAGGCTGAGATTGTGGTCTCGGCGGATGCGGTGGCCCTGACGGTCAGCGACGGTGGCGATGGCATTTCCGAAGCGGACCGGGAAAAGGTGTTCCAGCCTTTCTACCGCGCCTCGGGCAAGCAGAATGTGCAGGGATATGGCCTCGGCCTGCCGTTGGTGCGTCAGATCGCCGAAGCCCATGGCGGATCGGTTGCCATTTTACCGCGCGAGGAAGCGCGCTCGTCGATACGGGTAACGCTTCCGGTTGGGGAGGCGGAATGAAAAACAGGTGAAAAGAGCAAGTTAGTCGAATTTAAACTGTGACTGCACGGCATGCGTTTTTGACCCAAACGGCCGCACAATCGCAAAGCCCAATAAAATCAATATTCCAGCTATAGCGGTAAACAAGCCGGCCGTAAGACCGGGATACCATGCGCGCGCAACAATTAACCGCCCTTCAGTATCACCCATTTTAATATCATATGATTCAGATCGTGCAGTCATGTTGGGATTTTGGATATCCGCGCCATCAGGCCATTGGACTATGTTGCCGATGCGCCGTTGCGGCGTAGTCCTCTCGTATACATCCATCAATTCGGTTTGATCGATGATCGCCCAATCATTACCAGCGTGTGTCGCAAACATACTCGAATAAGGGCCGCGTATCGCCACTACGCGATCCACGCCTGTCATATCCAAGCAAGACATGTTTGATTGAGGATCGACCGCGAGTGCTAGTGGCGCATCCGCAATAGGCGGCCTTCGGGCCGTCTTTTCTTTCCCGGGAAGGATCGGTGGTAGGCTACAGCCATGAAATATTTGACGGTTTGTTTGGTTTTGTCGCTTCTATCGATTTCGTCCATTGAAGAAGCGACCAGTGCTGACGTTCGCCAACCGGGTGAAGAGTTCAAAATTACCGCCGGCCAGGATCGTGCGCGTTTATGCCCGGCCCCGGATTGCGATGACGGTAGCCACCTTGCCAGACTGCCAACCGGATCGGTGCATACTGTCCTGTCGTGCCGAATTACCAAGCTCCCGGCATTGGATGTTGCTTGGTATGAGGTGGAGTTTAACGGTCTCAAGGGTTGGGTA
>JAPUHN010000389.1 GCA_027297685.1 Alphaproteobacteria bacterium
CATTTGCCATTTCGTTAAACCTCGATTCTGTGTGTCGGCTTCCCTTCCTGCCCACACTGAGCAATGGCAGTTTGAGCACCTCAGTTGTGACCCCATACGTGACCCGAAGCAATCCTAAAAGAAAAAAGAACCAGCTATTTCTAGCTAAGTCCTTGAATAATATGGCGCGCCCGACAGGATTCGAACCTGTGACCTTCGGCTTCGGAGGCCGACACTCTATCCAGCTGAGCTACGGGCGCACGCGGCGGCGACCTTACGCCTTTGGCCAATTCGGTCAAGCGTGCCGCGTTCGAGCCGATCGATCGGCGGGCCATCGCTGCCACATTGATCGGCCGCGGCGATGTGCCCATATTAAGGCCCTCGCCGCCTGCGACGTTGGCCCGCAGGGTTGGGACCGGCGGCAGGTCAACGACGGGAACTGCAATCCATGGCAAATAGCGACGCAAGCGCAAAAAGCGACGACGGCACCGACGGCGGCAAGATCGTCAAAAGCAAAGAAGAATGGCGCAGCCAACTAACCCCGGATCAATACTATGTCACCCGCGAGCACGGCACCGAACCGGCCTATAGCGGCGCCTACGATCAATGCAAAGACGAGGGTGTCTATAAATGCGTGTGCTGCGGCAACCCGCTGTTCGATTCGGCCCAAAAATTCGATTCCGGCACCGGCTGGCCGAGTTTCTACGATTCCATCACCCGCGACGCGGTCGACGATAAAAAGGACCGTAGCTTCCTCACGGTTCGAACCGAAATCGTTTGCGCGAAATGCGACGCCCATTTGGGCCATGTGTTCCCCGACGGCCCGGCGCCGACCGGATTACGCTATTGCATGAATTCGCTGTCGCTCGATTTGGATAAGAAGGACGATACGGGCGAAACTGACTAGCGCTTCGCCAGCGCAGTTGCCGGGTCGACCGTATCGGCGCCCGACGGCAGGCCCGAGTCCGGATCGTCGAGCCACGCCAGAATATCATGCCATGAGGTCTCGGCTTTCAGGTCGCGCAGCAGCATGTGAAAGCCGGCGTCGTAGATCGCCACCTTGCGCGCGCTTCGCGGCGGCGGCAGTTTCGCCAGCATATCGAGGGTGGCGCGCGCTGGAATAATGTCGTCGTTGGCGCCGTAGAGGATCAGCGACGGGGCGTCGAAGACCGCGGCGCCGGCCAGCGCGGCATCCATCAGGTTGGTAATGCCCCAAACCGCATCGACCCGGGTTTCCTTGATCACCAACGGGTCGCGGCCGAGCGCGCGCAGCATTTCGATATTGTCGGAAGGCTGCCGCTGCAAGCCACGGCCGCTAAGGCGCAACCACGGTGTCGTATAGGCCGACAGCCACAATGCGGCGGTCTGGTAGAACGGCATGGTGGCGCGGCCCCATACCGCCGGCGCGACCAGGATGACACTGTCGGCGGGGTACGGCGTCTCGGCCCAGGCCGCCATCATTACGCCACCGCCCATGCTGTCCCCCAGCGCGTGTACCGGCACACCCGGATAGGCCGCGCGGGCGGCAGCAAGGGCGTCGCGGAAGTCCGCGGTGAGTATTTCCGTGCCCGGCCAGACGCCGGGTTCGGGCGCCGCCCCAAAGCCGCGCTGGTCGTAGGCTAAAACGGCGATACCTTGGCCGGCCAGAAAGGCGCCGATGTCGGCGAAGGCGTTGCTGTAATCGTTGAAGCCATGCAGGGCGACGATGACCGCCTTCGGCGCACCATCGGGCAGCCAGCGGCGCAGCGGCAAGGCGAGGCCGTCGCTGGTGGTAAAACTATCGGCAGTCAGTTGCGGGATCATCGATCGGGTGGCGTCGGGGCCGGGGTTTTGCAGACGCGGCGCGCAGGCGGAGAGCACGAGCGCGGCCAGCAGGATGAGGCAAAAGGATCGCGCGCCCATGCCGCAATTAGGGTTGCGTGCGGGTGAGTTCGAGGAACACGTCCTCCAGGTCGGGTTCCTTGGTCGACAAATCGGTCACGGTCAGCCCGGCTTCGGCGACGGCGCCGAGAATGGCGCCGACTTCGGTTTCGCTGGTGCGGTAGCGGAAGACCAACAGGTGGCTGTTGGGAATATCGACGTGGAAATCGCTCAGCGTGCCGGGCAACGCTGTTATTTCCTCGGCCACCGAAAGGCGCAATTCCTTGTTGTCGAGCCGCGCCACCAGCGCGCGTGTGTCGTCGCAGGCAATTACCTGGCCATGATTTATGATCGCCACCCGGTCGCACAGCTCCTCGGCTTCTTCAAGATAGTGGGTGGTCAGGACGACGGTCGTGCCATTGGCATTCAACTCGCGCACGAAGGCCCAGAGCGATTGGCGCAGTTCGATGTCGACGCCGGCGGTCGGCTCGTCGAGCACCAATACCGGTGGATTATGAACCAGCGCCTTGGCCACCAGGAGGCGCCGGCGCATGCCGCCCGACAGGGTCCGCGAGAACGCTTCCGCCCGATCGGTCAAACCGACCCGATCGAGTATCTCCTTGGTGCGGCGCTCGCGCGGCGGCACACCGTAGAGGCCGGCCTGCAACTCCAGCAGCTCGCGCGGGGTGAAGAAGGAGTCGAGGTTGAGCTCCTGGGGAACCACGCCGATCGCGGCGCGCGCCGCGCGGGCGTTGCGGTCGATGTCGATGTCCCACACCCTGGCGGTGCCGCCGGTCTTGATCACCAGCCCGGCGAGGATATTGATGAAGGTCGATTTGCCAGCGCCGTTGGGGCCGAGCAGGCCGAAAATACAGCCGCGCGGAACATCCAGATCGATCGCTTTAAGCGCATGAACCGCCTCGCCGCCATCGCCCCGATAGACCTTGTCGAGGCCGCGCGCGCTTATCGCCAGCGCCGGCAGATCGTCGCCCGCCTGGTCGTGCGCGGGCTGGGGATTGGCGTTGCTATCGTTCATCTCGGCGTCGCGGTATTCGAGTGGCAGTTTCGAGTGGCAGTTTCGAATGCCAGTTTCGAATGGTTGAGGCAAATCGCGTGTTCGCCTATGTATGGACCCAGGCACGGCGTGGCAACCGCTATTGCTGCGCGGCTACGAAGATACCAAGGAGCGTGCTACCGATGGAACCGCCCGAAATTATCGAGATCGATAGCGCTACCATCGCCTGCGATGGCGGTGGCGGCGCTTTGGGACATCCGCGGGTGTTCCTCAACATGGGCGACGAAGCGCACATCGACTGCCCTTATTGTGGCCGCCAGTATGTGTTGAAAGCCGACGCCGCGGCGCCGGCTTCGCACTGACCGCGGGTGGTCGGACACTGACGCCGCCGGCCTTCCCCGCGTCCCTCGACACCGGGCGCTTGACCCTGCAGCCGGTCGACCGCGCGCTCGCCCGGGCGCTGATCGGCGACCGTCAACGCGCCGCCGAACTGGCCGGCGGATTGCTGCACCGCGATTTCCCCGACGCCATACTGTCGACCAAACTGCCGGCTTTCGCGCAACGCCTCGACGATGCCGCCAACCCGGCCCTGGGGACGACGGCGCCGCCCGATACCGGCGGCTGGGGCCTCTGGCTGTTCTTCTACAAAACCGAGCGTCTGGTCGTCGGCGCGGCCTCGTTCAACGGCCCGCCAACCGCCGATGGCGCGGTCGAGCTCGGCTATCAGGTGGTGCCGGCGCACCGCCGTCGCGGCCTGACCATCGAGGGATGCAGGGCGTTGATCGATTGGGCGTTTTGCGATTCGCGCACGCTGCGCATCGTCGCCGATTGCGCTGCCGACAATGCCGCCTCGGTGCGCACCCTGGAAAAACTCGGCCTCAATCTGGCCGGTGCGCGCGGCGACCGGCTCGACTGGATACTGGCGCGCGCCGATTGGCCGGGCTCGCTATAGTGGCCCGACCGCGCCCGCAGACGCGGCCCGAAGACGCGGTATATCAGAGCGAGCGAATATCATGACCGACAATTTGTCGTATGTGCTGTACGGCCACCCGCGTTCGGGAAATGCTTACAAGACGGCGCTGATGCTATCGATGACCGGCACGCCCTATGAGTTCGAGGCCGTCGATTTGATGACCGGCGGTAACCTTGAAGCCGAATATCTGAAGATCAACCCGCTCGGCAAGGTGCCGGCGCTGGTCCATGGCGACCTGCTGCTGCGCCAGAGCCACGACACACTGCGGTATCTGGCCGAGCAGACCGGCCAATTCGGCCCGAACGGTTGGGCCGAGGAGGCGCGCATCGGCGACTGGATCGGCTATCAAATCGATTTCCTTGGCTACGGCGTCGCCCGGCTGCGCTTCGAGCGCCTGTTCGGTGGCGGCGAGGGGCCGGTCTACGACTACTTTCAGGTGACCGCCGACCGCGGCATGGGCATCGTCGAGCCTCATCTGGCCACCAACGAGTGGCTGGCCTGCGGCCGCCCGACGATCGCCGATATCGCGGTCTACCCGGTGATGAGCTATCTCAGCGACGCCGGCTACGACGTTGGCGATTTTCCCGCCGTGGCGGCGTGGATCGAACGGTTCAAGGCGCTGCCGGGCTTTGCCTTGCAAACCGATCTGATGCCGGTCGAGGGCTGGCCGCCGGCCGCCAAATAATCCACCGCCCAATTGTCCGCAGGCCTCGCCCGCACCCGCCGAGTAGGCTAAATCATAGCCATGGCGGATGCGGCAAAATTGAAACCCGGCTCAAAATCCAGCGGCGTTGCGGAAAAGCTTTACCTGATCGACGGGTCGGGCTTCATCTTTCGCGCCTTCCATTCCTCGCCGCTCGACGCGTTCCGCCGCTCTGACGGCATCTACACCAACGCCGTCGCCGGCTATTGCGGCATGTTGCTCAAGCTCATCGACCAGGCGCGCGCCGACGGCGCGTTCGACTACATGGCGGTCATCTTCGATGCTTCGCGCAAGACCTTTCGCAACGACATCTACCCCGACTACAAGGCAAACCGCGACGCGCCGCCCGAAGAACTGGTGCCGCAGTTCGAGTTGGTGCGCGAGGCGACCCGCGCCTTCAATTTACCGGCGATCCAGATGGAGGGCTTCGAAGCCGACGATCTGATTGCGACTTACGCCCGCGCGGCGACCGAGCGTGGTATCGACGTGGTGGTGGTCTCGTCGGACAAGGATTTGATGCAACTGGTGCGGCCCGGCGTCACCATGTTCGATCCCATGAAGGACCGCACGATCGGCGCCGCCGAGGTGGCCGAAAAGTTCGGGGTGGCGCCGGATAAGGTGATCGACGTGCAGGCGCTGGCCGGCGACAGCACCGACAACGTACCCGGCGTACCCGGTATCGGCGTCAAGACGGCGGCGCTTTTGATCGGCGAATATGGCGATCTCGACACCCTGCTGGCGCGCGCCGGGGAAATCAAACAGACCAAGCGCCGGGAAAACCTGATCGAGTACGCCGAGCTGGCACGCATTAGCCGCGAGTTGGTCACCCTGAAAGACGATGTGGCGACCGACGATGGCATCGACGATTTCGCCCTGGCCGATCCCGACCCGGCAACGGTGATCGCGTTTTTGAAGGCAATGGAATTCCGCACCCTGACGGCGCGGGTCGAGAGCCGTTTCGTCGCCGAAGGCCTGCTGGCGGAAAGCGACCTTGCCGACGCTGCCGATGCACCGGGCGACTCCGCCTACGAGCTGGTGCAGGACGAAAAAACGCTTGCCGCCTGGTTCGATGCCGCTTACGCGGCCGG
>JAPUHN010000039.1 GCA_027297685.1 Alphaproteobacteria bacterium
CGAGGCGCCCATCGGGTTTGCCGCACCGCTCGACGACCCGGCCGCGCTGCGCGCCGCGTGCCGCGCCGGCTGCTTCGACGGATTGACCGCCGGTCGGGCGCCGGGCCGCGTGCAGGCCAACCTGATGGCCGTGCCGAAGGCCTGGGCGTACGACTTCGCGGTGTTCTGCCAGCGTAACCCGAAGCCCTGCCCGCTGCTCGACATCACCGACCCGGGCGACCCGGCGCCGCGAGCGATCGCGCCCGATGCCGACCTGCGCTCCGACCTGCCACGCTACCGTGTGTTCCGCGACGGCGAATTCACCGAGCAGCGGACCGACGTGCGCGATCTGTGGCGCGACGACATGGTGGGCTTCCTGATCGGCTGCTCCTACAGCTTCGAGGACGCGCTGGCGCGCGCCGGATTGCCGCTGCGCCACCTCGATGAAGGCGTCAACGTGCCGATGTACCGCACCAACCGCGCCTGCGCGCCGGCCGGCGGCTTCTCGGGCCCGATGGTCGTCTCGATGCGCCCGATGACGCCCGAGCAGGCGGCGCGCGCGGTCGACGTCACGCGGCCCTACCGGCGCGTCCACGGCGCGCCGGTGCAGCTCGGCGATCCGGCGGCGATCGGCATCGCCGACCTCGATGCGCCCGACTACGGCGACCCGGTGACCGTGCGGGCGGGCGAAGTCCCGGTGTTCTGGGCCTGCGGCGTGACGCCCCAAGCGGTGGTGCTGGCCGCCCGCCCCGAGATCGCCATCAGCCACGCGCCAGGCCACATGTTCGTCTCCGACCTCGAGAGCGCGGCGCTGCTGGAATAGAAAATGTTCCGGTCACCTTCACTTCGTGAAGCTGACCTGCGCTCAATCGCCGCGCATGCCAATCTTAATCCCATAAGGACTGGCCGAACGGTCGGCGGCCCGCAGTCGCGGGCTGGAATAATCCGGCGGCCGGAGTGCGACGGCCGGTGTACGCGACGGCGCACCGGTAGCTAAACCTGCGCGTCGTCTGATACGGTCAGATATCAAGAATCAATGGGGGGCATCATGGCCGAACCGACCCTGCCGATCACCGGCGGCTGCCTGTGCGGCGCGGTGCGCTACCAGGCGGACGAGCCGCCGAGCGTAAGTTACTGTCACTGCCGCATGTGCCAGCGCGCATAGGGTGCGCTTTACGGCCTGTTCGCGGTGTTTCCCCTGGCGGAATTTCGCTACACGCAGGGCGAACCGAGCTACTACCAATCGTCGCCGTGGGCGAAGCGCGGCTTCTGCGCGAACTGCGGGTCGCCGGTCGACTTCCGCTATGCCGGCAGCGCCACACTGGGTCTCCTGATCGGCACGCTCGACGATCCCGGGGACTGGCCGCCGGACAGCCACCACAACGGTATCGAAAGCAAGGTGGCGTGGCACGTCATCACCGACGACCTGCCGCAGCGGCGGTCCGATGAAAGCGATTGGCTCGAGGCCGCCAAAGCGAGCGCTCGAGATGATACCAAGGACCAGTGAGACTGATCCTTGGTATGACCCGGCTATCGCCTTGCGCAGGCGAATTTGAGAAGTCCGAATCCAACAGCAGCGCTCAAAATCGAACCGGTTAGAACACCCAGCCGGATGGGCGCGTCGAAGCCGCTGTGTTCGAAAGCGAGCGAGCCAATAAACAGGCTCATCGTAAATCCAATGCCGCCAAGAACGGAAATGCCGTAGAGATGAGACCACGAGACGTCCTTCGGCATCGGAGCGATGCCGAGGAGGATCGTCAGCCATAGCAGCCCGAATATTCCGAACTGCTTGCCGAGAAACAGGCCGAGGGAAACGCCCAGCTTGACGGGCTCGAAGAAGCTATCGAGTCCAATACCGGCAAATGATACGCCCGCGTTTGCGAACGCGAACAGCGGCAATATCCCAAACGCCACCCAGCGATGCAGCCCATGCTCAAGATCTTCGAGCAACGTGTGTTCGAACCCTTCGCGCTTCGTCATCGGAATGGCGAGGGCCGTTATGACGCCCGCGAGCGTCGCGTGAACGCCGGATTTCAACACCAAAACCCAGAGCACGATTCCCAATACGATGTATGGCGCCGCCCGGGTAACGCCCCGCCAATTCAGGACGGCGAGTCCGGCGACCGGTAAGACGGCCAGCAACAGCGGTAGCTGAGAAAGCTGGCTGGTATAGAAGAAACCGATAATCAAGATCGCGGCAAGGTCATCGAATATTGCGATGGCCAGCAGCAGCACCTTCAGTGCAGTTGGAACGCGGTCACCCAAAAGAGAGAGCACGGCGAGTGCAAAGGCGATATCCGTTGCGGCCGGAATCGCCCAACCATTGAGGTTTTGGGGAGAGTCACGATTGATCGCCAAGTAGATCAGCGTAGGAACGACGAGACCGCCGACAGCCGCGATGCCAGGCAATGCGATCTGGGCGGGGCTTGAAAGTTCTCCAACGCGAAGCTCGCGTTTTATCTCAAGACCAACAAGAAAAAAGAAAACGGCCATGAGACCGTCGTTGACCCACAGCAGGAGCGGCTTGTCGATTTCGAGACCGCCAAACTTGATGGCAACCGGAATATTTAGAAACGCATCGTAGGCCGGCCCGAATGTCGTGTTGGCCAGCACCATCGCAAGAACCGTCGCCAGAACAAGAAGGATACCACCGGCGGTTTCCATTTTCAGAAAGTCGCGGATCATATCCGTGTAACGGCTTGTCTGTATCATCGTTGCGATGCCCCGGTCAGCATCCTTGACTAGCACA
>JAPUHN010000390.1 GCA_027297685.1 Alphaproteobacteria bacterium
CCGGACTTATTCCGGCATTGTAGCGTCCGCGTAGAAACTCCGATCGCAATTTTTCGCCGGGTCGCAAATCTCCGGTCAGTATATCCAGCCGCATTTTGTCATAGACCGAGGATGCCACAGTGGTGCTAGGGCTTTTTGCGCCGTTGCGGGAGTCTGCAATTGGCCGATGTTCATCCATACCCGGTTCCTTCAGATAAGCTGATTATTGTAATCCAACTTTAGTATAGTTTCCTATTAATTTCCAAATTCATTTGACTCTCTTAGCGATTTGGAATTCTATCGCTTGCACGACCGATAGACGCCACTCTAAATGATTCTATCGGAATTCAAGCGGAGAGTACGATGAAATTCGAAAAAATTGGACTGTCAAAAACCGTCACGTTACTGAGCGTAATCGCTGCATCTGTCGCATTGATTCAGGCGCCGGCGGCGGCGACGGAAACAATCAAAATCACAGCGATCGATGGCTATTCGCCGAAATCGATGTGGGTGAGGGAATTTATCAAATACTACATACCCGAGATCGACAAGAAACTCGCGAAAACCGGCAACTACAAACTGGAATGGAATCAGGCCTGGGGCCAAATCGTCAAGGTGCGTGGCGTATTGAGTGGTTTGCAGAAGGGCCTCGGCGACATCGGTGTTGTAACGACGGTATTTCACTCCGATAAAGTGCCGTTGCAATTGATTGCCTATGCGACGCCTTTCGTAACCCAGGATGCGAGACTTGTTGCGCGTACGGTCGACGGTCTGGCAAATGAGCATCCCGAATTCAAGGCCGCCTTCACCAAGTTCAATCAGCACTATTTGACCAACTTGGCGGTGCTCGACACCTACCAAATTTTCTCCAAAAAGCCGGTCAAATCGCTCGCCGATCTCAAAGGACTGAAGATCGGCAGCGCCGGTCTTAACCTGCGTTGGCTCGAAGGCTTTGGCGCGGCCGGGGTCGCCGGCAGTCTGGTGACTTATCACAACAAGCTCAGCACCGGCGTGCTCGACGCGATCATGTTGTGGCCGGAATCTGTGGTCGGCCGGAAGATGTACGAAGTGGCGCCTTATATGCTGCGCGCTAACTTGGGTACGGCAAACTCCAAGGTAATCAGCATGAACGCGAACGCTTGGAAGGATCTCCCGGCGGAAGTTCAAAAGGCGATTCAGGATGCTGCGATCGGCTACCGCGATCATGTCGCCTCGGTGGCGATTGAAGTCGCCGACCAGAGCTACAAAGCCTATGTCGCCAATGGCGGGAAGATCCACGAGATGCCCCAGGCCCAGCGCCAGAAATGGGCGGACAGCATGCCGAATGTGGCGAAGGACTGGGTTGACTCGCTGGAGAAGAAGGGTCTGCCGGGCAGGGTCGTGATGAAATCCTACATGGATACGATGCGGAAAAACAACCAGCCGATCCTGCGCCAGTGGGACCGGGATATCGGTTCGTAACGCCGGTATCGTAAACGGCTTCGACTATGACTGATCTGACCGGAGGGGCGCCATCGACCGGTGGCGCCCCTCAGGATATTCTAGACCGTGTCCTGACCGTGATGAACACGATCGGGTCGGTTTGGATTTTTATCCTTATGGTAATGATCGATACCGATGCTTTCAGCCGAACCCTGTTCACATTTCCCATTCACGGTGTGAACGAAATGGTTGAGATGTCGATTGTCGGTATCGTGTTTATGCAGCTCGGCGATGCGACCCGCCGCGGCCGGCTGACGCGCTCGGACGGTTTCTACGGACTTGTGCAGTCTCGTGCGCCAAAAGCCGGGCACGTAATGGGTGTGTTCTTCGATCTGCTCGCCGCGTTGTTTTTCGTCATTGTGCTTTACGGCGCTATACCAGATCTGTACGACGCCTGGCGTTTCGACTATTTCGTCGGCGAAGAAGGACTGTTCACGGTCGCCGAGTGGCCGATCAAGTTCATTATCGTGCTCGGGTGCACGGTAACCATGCTCCATTTTATCAAATTGACGGTACGGCATCTCCTGCCGTTAATACGGGGCGTGCGCTAGCGCACCGTTCGGCGGTTACGCCGGAAGGGAATTCTAAAACATGAGTGGTGTCGAGTTTGGAATTGCGTCGGTCGTGCTGATCGTCGTCTTGATCTATATGGGGCTGTACATACCGGTGGCGCTCGGTCTGGTGTCGTTCCTCGGGGTATGGATTATCCGCGGAGACGTCGATATCGCCGTTGCGTTACTTTCCGAATCGATCGCCGACACCGTTTCCGAACTGGTGTTCGCGTCGGTGCCATTGTTCGCGTTGATGGGGCTGATCGTTAGCAAAACGGGGCTCGGCAAAGACGTTTACGAAGTTGCGAATTTCGCCTTCTACCGGAACCGCGGCGGACTTGGTATCGCGACCGTCGCGGCAAACGCCATCTTTGCCTCGATCACCGGATCGTCGATCGCGTCGGCGTCTGTGTTCACGCGTGTCGCCGTGCCCGAAATGCGGCGCTTCGGCTATCGCACGCGCTTCACTGTCGGTGTCGTTGCGGGCTCGTCGGTGCTGGGCATGCTGATCCCGCCGAGCGCGATGCTGATCATCTATGCCATCGTCACCGAGCAGTCGGTCGGTCATATGTTCATCGCCGGCATCATCCCCGGCATACTGCTGTCAATCGCGTATGGGATTCTGATCTTATTCTTGGCTTACACCTTCCCTGGATTCGTTGGCGGTCAACAAGCCGGCGACGTTGCCGCCGAAGATTGGGCGAACCTGACCTGGTGGGACCTCGTTTACAAGATTTTACCGGTCTGCATCCTGGTTATCGTGGTTCTCGGCGGTATCTATGGCGGCGTTTTCACGCCGACCGAAGCGGGTGCGGCCGGTTCGTTGGCGGCGCTGGTTATTGCCGTCCTGCGGCGCGGCTTTTCGTGGCGCGATCTATGGGAAGTGCTCGTCGAGACCGGCTACATTACGGCGACAATCCTGTTCCTGATAATTACCGCCTCGATGTATAGCCGGATGCTCGGCGTTGCCGCCTTGCCGACGATATTCGGCGAATGGATTTCGAGTTTCGATCTCACGTTGAACGAGCTGATGTTCGTCTATGTCTTGCTGATGGTCTTGCTGGGTACGATTATTGAAACCGCCTCGATCATATTAATCGTGGTGCCGTTATTCCTGGTCGTTCTCGATAGTTTCGGCGTCAATTTGGTGTGGTTCGGCATCGTTACGGTCGTCGGCGCCGAAATCGGCCTGCTGACACCGCCGCTCGGCATTTCATGTTTCGTCATTAAAAGCGCCATCGACGACCCCGATGTCACGCTGGCCGATATATTTGCCGGCGCCTTTCCGTTCGCCGTGACGATGCTGGTTGTTCTGATATTTTTAGTATTGTATCCGCCTCTCAGCTTGGCGCTGTTGTAACAACCCGCTAGCTTTATCGATCTGTACGTTCACCGCGGCCGCGGGGAAGGAGCGATATGTTGATTATCTGGGGACGGCACACGTCGTCGAACGTCGAAAAGCTATTATGGGCGTGCACCGAGATGGGCGTGCCGTTCGAGCGGCGCGACATGGCCGGCAAATTTGGCTTCACCGACGAATATCTGGCGATGAACCCGAACCGGGTGGTGCCGACCATCGACGATGACGGCTTTATTCTGTGGGAATCTAACGCCTGTTTGCGCTACCTGGCGGCCAAGCACGGCGCCGGCACCCTGTGGCCGGAAGACCTGCAGGTTCGCGCCAACGCCGACCGCTGGATGGATTGGTGCACGACCACCCTTTGGGTGGCGTTGCGTCCGGTGTTTCACGGGTTGATCCGCACCTCGCTGGAAAATCGCGACATGGAGGCGATTACGGCGGCGGCCAAATCCACCGGGGAGATCCTGGCCATACTCGATGACTGGCTCGCCGACCGCGACTTCGTCTGCGGCGATGCTTTCACGATGGGTGATATTCCGGTCGGCTTTGTCCTCTACCGCTGGTATGCCCTCGATGTCGAACGTCCCGAGCGGCCCAACGTTCGTGCATGGTACGAGCGTTTGACCGAACGCCCAGGATACCGGGAATACATTATGATCCCACTGGAATAAGAACGGACGTGGGGAGAGAAATATGCAGATATTCAAAGACCGGGTTCCCTATTCGGCGATCGTCGACCGGCCGCCGCTGAAGCTGCCCGATGGCAAGCGGATGGCGGTATGGTTCATCGCCAATGTCGAAGACTGGGATATCGCCCGGCCGATGCCGCGCACCGTGCTGCCACCGCCGATGGGGGTGCCGTTGCTGCCCGATCTGCCCAACTGGTCGTGGCACGAATACGGCATGCGGGTCGGGTTTTGGCGTATTGCCGAGGCCTTCCAGAAATACGGCATTCGCCCGACAATGGCGGTCAACGGCCGGGTCTGCGAGAACTACCCGCGCATCGCCGAAGAGGCGCTCAAGCTGGATTGGGAGTTCATGGGCCATGGCTACGTGCAGGGGCCGATGCACAAGCATGACGACCAGCAGGAGCAGATCGACCGCGCCTGCGAGGCGATCAAAAAATTCAGCGGCAAAAAGGTGCGCGGCTGGGAAAGTCCCGGCCTGACGGAGACCTTCCAGACGATCGATTTTCTCGCTCGTGCGGGTGTCGAATATGTTGCCGACTGGGTACTCGACGACCAGCCGGTCGAGATCGAGACCAGCGAAGGCCCTGTGATCTCGGTGCCCTATACGGTCGAGACCAACGACATCTCGATGATGGCGCTGCAGCAGCATTCCTCCGACGAGATGTTCAAGCGGTCGAAAGACCAGTTCGACCGGCTCTACATGGAAAGCGAGAAGTCGGCCCGCATCATGTCGATCAGCTTGCACATGTATTTGACCGGCGCGCCCCACCGGATTCGCTATCTCGAGGAAATCATCGAGTACATGCAAGGTCACGACGGATGCGCGATTATGACCGGCGAGGAAATTCTCGACTGGTACCTGACCGCCAAATAGCGGCGGGCTGGCGAGGGACCGCACCGTCGGGCTATTGCTGGCCTCGCCGGTGCTGATCGGGCGAGATGTTGCTATGGCAAATGTGGCGTGGCGCGGGGTATTGAAGGGAAGGGGATAGTCATCATGGCGTTGAACGAACAACAGATTGCACAAGCCGTCGAGCTCCTTGCCGGTTCGCATAAGGAAAAGCTGCCGCTGGCAGCTTTGCCGGACGATTGCCTGCCGGCGACAGCTGCCGATGCGATGGCCATTCAGATGGCGCTCAACGAGAAAAACGGCGTCGTTCCCGGCGGCTGGAAGGTCGGCTTCACCAGCGCCGCACTTTTGGAGAAAGCCGGCGCTATCGGGCCGATGCTTGGCGCTATGCCGAAATGGCTGTGCCGGACCAGCCCGGCGACCTTCAGCCGGCGCGACTTTACCCTGCCGGTGATCGAATTCGAGATCGGCTATCGAATGGGCGCCGATCTGCCGCCACGCGAGGCCGCCTATACCGAGACCGAAGTGCTCGCCGCCGTCGACAGTGCGATCATCGGGATCGAAATCGCCGACCCCCATTACGAAGAGGTCTTTTCGCAACCGATCCCCAGCCTGATCGCCGACAACGGGGTCGCCGGCGGTTTTATTGCAGGTCCTGATATTCCCGACTGGCGTGAGCGCGATTTGGCGGACATCGCCATCGCCTCGTTCGCCGACGGGGAACAGGTCGGCGAAGGGTTCGAGCGCGATGCCCGCTGCGATGCCGCCTGGGTGTTGACCTGGACGGCCAACAAGGTGGCGCAATACGGTGCCGGCCTCAAAACCGGCGATTACGTCACCACCGGCGCGGCCGCGCCGCCGGCATTCCTTGGAGAGGAAAGCGAATGGCAAGGCCGATTCGACGGTGTCGGCGAGGTAACGGTCCGATTCACCGACTAAGCCGGTGCGGGTATTGCAGCCCATATTGACGTAGTGAAGGTTCAGCCTATGTCGGACAGAACCCAGTTAAAGGAAAAATGATGGACGGTTCGGCGAAACAACAGCAGAGTCTGCGCGACGGTTTGCTGACGCGCCAATCGGTACCGCCGCGTCTGGTCGATGGACCGGCGCCCGCGCAAGCCGATATCGACGACATTCTGGCCGCCGCCGTTTGTGCGCCCGACCATGGCGCCATCCGCCCCTGGCGATTTCACGTAATTCAGGGCGAGGCATTGAACCGGCTTGGCGATTTGTTCGTCGAGGCGTTGAAGAAACGCGAGCCGGGCGCGCCGCCTGAAACCATCGAGAAAGAGCAAAGCCGGCCGCTGCGTGCTCCGCTGATCATCACCGCCTGCGCCAAGATCGACCACTCGCGGACCGACAAGATTCCGGCGATAGAGCAAGTGGTTGCCGTGGGTTTGGCGTGCCAGAATATTTTGCTGGCGGCCCACGACAAAGGCTACGGGGCCATGATGCTGACCGGGGTGAACGCCCGCGATCCCCACGTCAAGGCAGCGTTCGAACTCGAAGGTCCGGATGAGATTGTCGGGTTCATCTATATCGGCACGCCGTCCGGTCCGGTGTTCGAAAAAGAACGGCCCGACCCTACGGAGTTCACTACTGTTTGGTAGCAGATAGCTTCGTTCCGCTAGCAGCAGGGATAGACGGTGCCCACTTGCCGTTTGTCTTTCGGCGACTATGTTCCGGGGATCGTTTTGAGTTTATCCGCTTCTGGGGGCACCAATGATCCACGCGTATTCCTGGCCGACGCCAAACGGCCGCAAACTGCATATCATGCTCGAGGAATGTGAATTGGAGTACGAAATCCATCCCATTCGGTTTGGCGAGCGCGATCAATTCAAGCCGGAATTTCTGAAGATCAGCCCGAACAACAAGATACCGGCGATCATCGACGAGGACGGTCCCGGCGGCGAACCGATCAGCATTTTCGAGTCCGGCGCAATTCTGATTTACCTGGCCGAGAAAACCGGCAAGTTCATGCCCGATGCGGCGACCGATCCGCGTGGGCGCATGGCGGTCTTAGAGTGGTTGATGTGGCAGATGGGCGGTGTTGGACCGATGATCGGTCAAAACGGCTACTTCACGCGTTTTGCCAAGGAAAAAGTGCCGCACGCTATCGAACGCTTTCAAAACGAGATGGGACGTTTGTTTAACGTTGCGGAGACCCGGTTGGGCGAGATCAAATATCTCGCTGGCGACGACTACTCGATTGCTGATATCGCCACCTTCGGCTGGTTCAATACCTACGAAGTTCAGGGCCAGTCGCTCGATGAACTGCCCAATGTGCGCCGTTGGATCGAAGATCTGCGGGCGCGGCCCGGCGTGCAACGGGGCCTCGAAGTTCTCAGCGAAAACGCCCGCACCCGCTGACCCGGTGAGCGAAGAAACATAGAGGGGGAAAGTAATGATCCACGCCTATTCCTGGCCGACGCCCAATGGGCACAAAGTGCACATCATGTTGTACGAGTGCGATCTCGAGCACGACATCATCCCGATCGATATCGCCAAGGGTGACCAATTCGGCGCCGAATTTTTGGCGATCAGCCCGAATAACCGGATCCCGGCGATCATCGATACCGATGGCCCGGACGGCGAGGAGATTTCGGTGTTCGAGACGGCGGCGATCCTCTACTACCTGGCGCATAAGACCGGCAAATTTATGCCGTCCTTGGCCGAAGATTCGCGCGGACATTACAAAGTCATGGAATGGGTGATGTGGCAGATGGGCGGCATCGGCCCGATGATGGGGCAATCGAACCATTTCCGCAATTACGCCCCCGATCAGATCCCTTATGCGGTTGACCGCTATGTCAACGAGGTCGGTCGACTGTTCGCCGTTGCCGACAAGCGCCTCGGTGAGACCCAATTCCTCGGTGGCGACGATTACACCATCGCCGACATCGCCTGTTTCCCGTGGATGCGCGGCTGGGAGCGTCAACAAGTTCCGTTAGACGAATTTCCCAATGTGAAACGCTGGCTCGACGCGATCGACGCCCGGCCTGCGGTTAAACAAGGTCTCGAAGTGTTGAAAGACAAGCGCCGTTCGAGCCCGCCGAAGGGCAAGGAATGGGAGATCATGTTCGGCAAGGAACAGTTCAAACGGCGGTAAGTGCGAAATTCTGGAAAAGCCCCTCATCCTTCGACAAGCTCAGCATGAGGTTAGTGGTTTGGGTGGGGTAATTTAACTCGCGAACTGGTGGCTAAAGCGTTGCCGCCGACCTACCTTTAGCCCATGCCATTTCTGCCCCTGCATGACGCCAACCCGCGGCTCTACATCCGCGCTCACTACGTGACGATCGGTTTGATCCTGCTTAATGCGGCGATTTTTTGGAATACGTTCCAGCTAACAGAAACCGGTATCGACAAATCGTTGATTGGCTACGCGCTGGTGCCCGCGCGACTGTTGGGTGACGCCCAATTACCGGTGGGTTGGCCGGGGGTCTCGTCGATCTTCACCCTGGTCAGCTACCAATTCCTGCACGGCGGCTGGCAGCACATCGTGTTCAACATGCTGTTCCTGTGGGTGTTCGGCGACAATATCGAAGACGCGCTCGGACATATCCGGTTCATCGCCTTTTTTCTGATTTGCGGTGTCGCTGGCGGCCTTCTACACAGCTTTGTCGATCCGCAATCCCTGACGCCTACGATCGGCGCCAGCGGGGCGATTGCTGGCGTATTGGGCGGTTATCTCTTGCTGTATCCCCGGGCACGTCTGCTGGTTCTCGCGTTCGGGTTCATTCCCCTGCGGCTGCCGGCTCTGCTGGTGATCGGTGCGTTCTTTGCCCAGGATTTACTGTGGGGAATATCTGGAAGGGCGGCGGTGCAAGGGGTCGCCGTTTGGGCCCATATCGGCGGTTTTATTACCGGTGCTATCTTGGTGATATTACTCAAACGCGCGCACATTCCGCTGTGGCAACGACCGCCGGGCCCATGGAACTAGTTCTGCTTCTAGACTCCTTCGACGATCACGATATTTGAATCGGAAGAATTCACTCGAATTGTAAGAAGTGGCGCGTAAGCTTCTGAATTATAAAAACTCTTCGCCGCGGCGACGTCTGAAAAACCGACGATGACCAAGCGGTCCAAGGTCATGCCGCCGTCGACCGTTTCGCGGGCGCCGCCCCGTGCCAGATAGGTGCCGCCGAGATCGGCCACAACGCCGGGAACTTGATCGGCGTAGGCCTTGTATGAGTCCGGATCGTCGATACGGATCCGGCCGAGAATAAAGCCATGCATACTGTCGGCGGTGGGGCCATCCGGTGCGCCGTCGACCAGCCATAAATGGGACGTCGTTGTGCGCTGTCTAATCTCGGCGACCGGCCGGTAGTCGGGGTCGGCGACAAAAGCTTGTGCTGCGCCATAATCGGGGAATTCGAGTACGACGATACGGCCAGCCGGCCAGGTGCCTTCGACGACGTCGGCCGCGCCGCCGCGTACGATGAACTTGCCACCGTGCCTTTCGATGAACGCCGTTACTTTCTCGCGGTATTCCTCATATCCGGCGCCATCATGAACATCCATCATGGCAATCAGGTAAGCGGTCATGGTTTTTCTCCGCGTCGGTTAGTTGGGTAAGCAGGGGTGTCGGCGATTTGTATCGTGCGACACAATAGCTTAAAACCCCCGGCCCATGGCTCGCAACAACGATAACGACCGCCGCCGGCCGCCCACTTTGGCGGCGCAGGCGATGGGCTGGCTCGATCCGGCGAGTAACGGGGTCATCCCTGCGATCCAGCCGTCGACCACCTATGCGCGCGACGAAAACTACGAGAAGGTTGGCGGGCACGGATATACGCGCGACGAGAACCCCACTTACGAACAGACCGAAGCGCTTCTCACTGCTTTGGAAGAAGGCCATGCGGCATTACTTTTCTCGTCCGGCATGGCGGCAGCGACGACGGCGCTGCTCGCTCTGTCGCCGGGCGACCATATTGTCGCGCCCACGGTGATGTATTTTGGTCTGCGCAAATGGCTGCACGAAGTGGGAAGCCACTGGGGCCTCGATGTCGAATTCGTGCCCCCCGGCGATATTGCGGCCATTGCCGCTGCAGTGCGGCCTGGGTCGACCAAGCTGGTGTGGATCGAGACGCCCTGCAATCCGACCTGGGAGATCACCGATATTGCCGCCGCCGCCGAAGTAGCGCATCGAGCGGGGGCAAAGCTGGCCGTCGATTCCACCGTGGCGACGCCGGTGCTGACCCGCCCTTTGACGTTGGGCGCCGATTTGGTCATGCATTCGGCGACAAAATTTCTCAACGGGCACAGCGATGTCTTGGCGGGCGTACTGGTCACGCCGCGCGACGACGACTGGTGGCAACGGATCCACTCCCTGCGTCACCAGAATGGTGCCGTGCTTGGGCCGTTTGAAGCCTGGTTACTTCTGCGCGGTATGCGCACGCTTTATCTACGGGTGGCTCGCTCGTGCGAGAGTGCGCTGACCATCGCCCGGCATTTCGAAGGCGATCGGCGCTTGGTCGACGTTCTGTATCCGGGTCTGCCGGGGCATCGCGGTCACGATGTTGCCGAGGCGCAAATGACGGACGGGTTTGGCGGCGTCCT
Organism: Alphaproteobacteria bacterium; assembly: GCA_027297685.1. Lineage (GTDB taxonomy): Bacteria > Pseudomonadota > Alphaproteobacteria > UBA6615 > UBA6615 > JAPUHN01. The sequence goes on from JAPUHN010000390.1 coordinate 10,471, forward strand.
ATCGATACGTGTCGCCGGGGGTGCGCAAGCCGCGCTCGCAGTTGCCAAAGCGGTCAGGGTGTTTGTGCCGGCGACATCGCTAGGCGGCGTCGAAAGCCTGATCGAACATCGCGCCACAGCGGAAGGCGAGGCAAGCCCGGTGCCGGTTGACTTGTTACGGCTTTCGGTCGGTATCGAAGACACCGGCGACCTAATTACCGACCTTGATCAGGCGCTGGGCACCTGAACGGTTTGACCGTCAGCCAGTGGCACGGGCCGGCACGCTGTCGTCGGCATCGGGAAAGGGCACAACTGTTTGACCCTTCTGGCCCGGCAGCAAAGCCGCGAGTTCACGTCGGGCGCTTTCGAGCACCGCCATTTCGCGGGCATCGTCGCGATCGAACACTTGGATGCAGCTTAGTTTTATTTCGACAAGATCGTTCAGCGTTTCGATCGTGCGTTTAGACAAACTCGCCATCAATTCCACTCCCCAATAAAAGACCGGCCCAAACCGGCTTGATGAGGCGACGATATCGGGGAGTTGATTTAATTTTAGTTAAATTTTTGCCGAACAATGTGGACAGGTGTGAATTAGCCATTTTTGCGCCGCTGTTAACGAATCGTAAAAGACGTTTGGCGTACTTTAGTGTGAATCCACGAAGATACGGGCAATCCCGTAGCGGACTAAAACCAGGACGGCTCAATGCCAGATTCCGCTGAAGCAGTTGTCAACGCGCCATCACGAGGCGTTGAAGAAATAGCGTCTGAAACCGGGGCGCCGTCGCACAGCCGTCGATTGAGCGACAAAGTGCTTGCCGCCTTCAACCATGCTTACGCCGTTGGCGAAATCGAAGTCGCCGCTAATTTGCGTGAGATCCTCGCCAAACTCGAACACGAACGCATTCTCGTTCATGGTCACCGCAGGGCGACGACCGTGGCGCTGGGCCACGCCGATCTCTGGGTCGAATTTGTCGAGGCACGCAACGATTATCGAATGGCGTGCGATGACGAATCACTCGATTCCGAAGGGATCACCGGAGTCTTGGACCGCATGAAAAAGGCCTACCAGCGCTGGAGCAGTTTCTAGCGGCGCGTTTTGACGCGCTGCATTGACAGCCAACGTCTGCCTGAGTAACAACCGAACTTGCATACGTCGTGACGACCCCACTCTTGTGCGGAGGGGTGGCCGAGTGGCTGAAGGCGACGGTTTGCTAAATCGTTATACGGTTAACGCTGTATCGAGGGTTCGAATCCCTCTCCCTCCGCCA
>JAPUHN010000391.1 GCA_027297685.1 Alphaproteobacteria bacterium
GGTTGGATCGACTTCTTCCAACCAGCGCCAGAACAGCTCCACCTCGCGATCCGACAATACCCGTTCTCGCGCTTTTTGCTTTCGTTGTTGGATGTCTGCTGCTGGGTTCACCGAAACGGCGAGAAAGTCATTTCGGATCGCATAATTGAACATTGCGCCGACGTTGGCATGCACTTGACCTCGCGTCGATGACGACGGAACGCCGTTGAGAAGCGAAAGAATGTCCGAGCGCTGCACGTCAGCGGCACGCAGCTTGCCCATCTTTGGCAAGACGAAACGGCGCAGCAGGTACTCACCTTGATTACCCGACTTCAAGCCGTCGAGATGTTCGGCAGCGTATCGGCCAAATAAGTCGTCTACCGTGCCCTGCGTTCGGTTGGCCGCCTTCTCGGCTTGCGGATCGTAAGTCGGGTCGAGGGTAAGCCTGGCGTTTATGTGGCGCACGGCTTCGCGTGCGTCGCTCAGACCGAAGCCGCCAAACGACCCCAACCGGTGCCAGCGAGGCCGACCATTACGGCGATAATAGACATACCAACTCTTTGCCCCGCTCGGTTCGACCTGCAGAACCAGCCCGCGCACTTCGGTATCCCAAATCCGCAGGCGTCGATGGCTGGGTTCGACTTTTTCCACGAACAGCGGCGTCAGCTTACGTCGATTTGGCGAAACCGCGCGCCGTGAATTTTCGTTCGATGCCTGCATCTCTGCTTCCTTCAGCTAACGCCCAGCTAACGGTGAGCACTTAATTACGGCGCACAACGGTGTAAAGGAGCGAAGCCGATTTTCTCAATATTTTCTGTGAGTTAAATACGATTCTGCACGGTCGCGAACGACCCTGAATCACCCCTCCCATTAAACATTCCTTAAGCATAATCGGGCAGGCTCGACATCGGGTGGCAGAAGGCCGCTTTGCAATGTTGCGAGACCATTTCGTGCCAGCTGAATTCGAAAACGAGCAAACGCCGCAACAGCACCAATCCGCTATTGCGATCAAAGGCACCGATGCCGAAAACGTTGGCGCGCCCCTCACCAATTCCGCGCCGCGTATTGTCGCCAAGGGACGTGGTGCAGTTGCCGAGCAGATTCTCCAATTGGCCTTTGCCACCGGCGTAAAAGTGCGCGAAGACGCCAACCTCGCCGAAATTTTGGAAGCCATCGAAATCGACACCGAAGTGCCGCTGCACGCCCTCGCCGCGGTCGCTGAAATTCTCAATTACGTGTACCGGGCCAACGACATTTCGGCCGGCCGGGCACCCCACAACCCATAGCGGAGGTTATGACATGAACGATCTCAATTCCGTCCGTGAAAATCTCAACCAGGCGGTAGCGTCCTTGGACGATCTGCGCGTCGCCATGCGCGACGGCGAAGACGTCGACCTGGACGGGTTTAACCTGATGGTCGCGAAAACCTGCAAAGCAGCGGTCGAGCTGCCACAAGCCGACGCGCCGAAAGTGCGCCCGCAACTCGAACGGCTGCTCCAGGGGCTCAACGAAGTGAAGGCCGATATCGAGGCCGAGCAGACGGAAATAAATAAACGGCTCAGCGAGCTCGGTGTCACCGAGGAGACGGACGTCAATGGAACCGATGGCGCCAGCGCGTCGGACGATTGATCGAGCCGCTGATTTGTCTGCTGTTTTGGGTACCGGTTAAGCGTTATGGACCTGGTTAATATCGCTCGTTTTGTGCTGTCTTTCGTGGTCGTCATCGGCCTGATCGGCGGCCTTGCCTGGGTCCTGCGGCGCTACGGCGCGGGCCGCATAACAGGCGCTGCCGGGAAGGGCCGGCTGGGCGTTGTCGAGGTCGCGGCAGTCGACGCCAAACGCCGGCTTGTGCTGATCCGCCGGGACGATATGGAACATCTCATTCTGCTTAGCCCGACCAGCGAAACAATTGTTGAGACCGGCATCGTTTCGCGAACAAAAGGCGATGGTTTCGCCGATCGCTTGGAATCCGCCAAAGCCACCGTCGAACCGGGCGCCAGAAACGAACCGACCCTATGAGAACGGCCAGCACAAATTTTTACCGCCGCCTGAGCAAGTTGGCGCCCGCCGCCAGCCTGGCGCTAGCCATCGCCCTGGTGATGAGCGCGCCGGCAGCCGCGCAAAGCTTGTCGATCGATCTCGGCGGAGAAGCGACAACGACATCGCGTATCGTCCAGATGATCGCGCTGCTGACCGTCCTCAGCCTAGCGCCGTCGATCATTATCATGCTCACCAGTTTCACGCGCATCGTCGTGGTGCTGGCGTTTCTACGCTCAGCCATCGGCACCCAGCAAACCCCGCCGAACACTGTCCTCGTCAGCCTGGCGCTGTTCCTGACTGCGTTCGTCATGGCGCCAACCTTCGAGGCCGCCTACGAGCAAGGCATCGAGCCGCTGATCAACGAAGAAATCACGCAGACCGAAGCCTTCGAGCGCTCGATGGCGCCGATAAAAGTGTTCATGATCGAGCACGTGCGCAACCAGGATTTACGCCTGTTCCTCGATCTCGCCGAGATCGATGCGATCGACGATCCGCAGGCCACTCCGCTGCGTGCGCTGATCCCCGCCTTCATGATATCCGAACTGCGGCGGGCGTTCGAAATCGGCTTTCTGCTGTTCATCCCGTTTGTCATCATCGACATGGTGGTCGCGTCTATCTTGATGTCGATGGGTATGATGATGCTACCGCCGATCATGATCTCGCTGCCGTTCAAGCTGATCTTCTTCGTGCTGGTCGACGGCTGGTATCTGGTTGCCGGCAGCCTGGTACAAAGCTTCGGCTGACGCGCCGCCACATCCGCCCAACGGGCGGAGTCCGTTCCAACCACCCTTTGCCGCTTATCCAGCGCGCCTACGACAATTAACCGATACGCGCCCCCCGCCCTTATTGGTGATGCCGTTGGCCGGTATTCGTGATAGGAACGCGCCCACCACAATGATCGTCGAACGAGCGACCCTGTTCTTCGCCAGCCGGGGCCAGTACCGGCCCTGCGTCAGCCCCGCGCTGGCGATCGACACCGACGACAAATAATGGCCGCCGCGCGCCGGTGCGACGAACGGTCCAGCGTAATCACGAGAGAGCAATTCCATGGAATTCACCAACCCCCCCAGCGTCGCACCCAACCCCAACGAGACCATGCCCTTGGCGGCGATTGTGAGCTTCGCGACAGACGCGCCATCGCGCGCTACGATTGCGGTGTCCGGTGGCGGCCACAGCTGGTCGGTCGACATCGACCAAGCGGCGACCGAACACAGTCATCCGCTGTTGGGCCTGTGCGTCGGCACCGACTACGAGATTGCCGTTAGCGTGCGCGACGAGGACAGCAACGCGCTTGCCGCAGATGAGCTGTTGCGCTTCACGACGCCACCATTGCCTGACGATTTTCCACCGCTCGACGTCCAGCTATGCGAGCCGGCAGCCCGCGAGCCGGCGACGATGATCTTTCCGGTCGGCCACCCGCCGATGTCGAAGGTTGAGCAGAAGGTCAACTTTCTCGTCGGCATCGACCAAAATGGCGACATCGTCTGGCACCGGCGGATGCCGGGCCAGGTGCACGACATTCAGCGGCTGAGCAACGGCAATCTGCTCTGGATGACCGGTAATTTCCTGCTCAATGAAATCGATCTGCTGGGCAACCAGGTGGCGAGCTGGTACCCGTTGCACCACAAGGACAACCCGCCATCCGATGGCGTGCTCGTCCCCACGCAAAGTTTTCACCACAGCATCGCCGAAATGCCGTCGGGAAATTTCGTTACCCTCAGCCACGAGAGCCGCGACTTCGACAACTACGCAACCAGCGATACCGATCCCGATGCACCGAAAGAAACCCGCTCGATAATCGGCGACACCATTGTCGAGTTCACGCGCCAGGGCGAGATCGTCCGGGAAATAAAATTCTTCGACTTGATCGACCCTTACCGCATCGGTTACGGCCTCAATGACCCGTTTTGGCATATGCGCGGCTACGAGGGCGGGGTCGACTGGGCCCATGCCAATGGCATTGCCTACGATGCGCGCGACGACAGTTACGTCGTCTCGGTGCGCCACCAGGACGCATTGGTCAAGATCGATCGTGAGACCGGCGAACTGCGCTGGATCCTCGGCACCCACGCCAACTGGGGCGAGCGCTGGCAAAATCTGTTGCTGACGCCGGGCGAAGGCCTCGAGTGGCAGTACCACCAGCACGACCCCTCGGTGACCGAAGCCGGCACTTTCATGGTGTTCGACAACGGCAACAACCGCGCGGTGCCGTTCGAGCCGCAACTACCGCCAACCGAAAACGCCAGCCGCGCCGTCGAGTTCGCCGTCGACGCCGAGGCAAAGACGGTGGAACAAGTGTGGTCATACGGTGATGGGGGCGACGACCCGATTTATTCGACCTTCGTCAGCGGCGCCTACCACTTGCCCGAGACCGGCAACGTGTTCGTTACGTTCGGCGGCGTCACAACCGACCCCGAAGGACGGCGTTCCGCCAACATGCGCGAACACCAAATCTCGGTGCGGATGGTCGAAGTCACGCACACGACGCCACCGAAGAAAGTCTTCGAGATGGTGGTGAAGGACACTTCGACCGAAGACCCGACGAGCTGGATGGCATTCCGCGCCGAGCGCGTGCCTGATCTGCGCCAATTGTAGATAGTTAGCAGATTCCCGGCGGCTGACGGGCGCTGCCGGTTTGCGAACGCTGCCGGCGACTAGTCGTTCGCCGCTAGCCGGCTAATGCCACGATCTCGTACTACCGGGGTTACACCAAGTCTCGCTAATACGGACCCCTTTCACCACCAAGAATTTATTCGCCGGATAGGCGCGGGTTGCGCCGCGGTGCGGGCACCGCAAGCGGCCCGCAACAACACCGGCGGACAAAGGATGGCGGCCTGCGGTGGGGCGGCTTGGCCCCCCGGCCGCGTTGCGCGCCTAACCGGGCGGCCAATCCGTCCCCATGAAATGGGTTCGTATTAACGAGATTTGGTATTACATCTGCTCGGAGTCGCGGCCGGTGCAACCTGGTTTTACGCGAAAACCAGACCTGCACGTCGTCCGTTGGTCGCACGCAACAGCACAACAGTTTAGTTAATGGAGCTGTCCTTGGTCCCTGTCGCCGACTGCGCCAGCCGCGCCCGGTAACCTTCCATGAAGGCTTGGAAATCGTCGGCGACGGTAATCCGGCGTAACACGTCCTGGAAGTCGGCGGCGCCGGAATCGACCGAGGCGATCACCTGGAAATCGGCGCCGAAGGGGGTCGCCGCCATGGCCAACGCGAATTTGCGGTACAGGATCGCCATTTTCGGCAGATCGCTGATTAAGGCCAGCGCCACGGCACGGTTCAGGACGTAGCGGCTGTGCACATCGTCGAGAGACTGGCCCTTGGCCGGCGGATCGCCGGCAAGCCGGCCAAACACTTCGGCCGCGCTCGCCCAATCGCGCATCTGCCACATAATGTCGGCACGAACCCGGTCTGCTGCCTTGCTCTGGTTTTCGGCGAGCTCCGCCAGCGCCGTGTCGAATGCGCCCAATTGGGTGTATGCGCGGGCGCTGATCAAGGCACGTTCCTGATCAAGCTCGGCGGATATTCCGTCGGAATGACTATCGGCGATCGCCGCCAACGCCTCCCCGGGATCTCGGTCGAGCAGATGGACAACCGCCAAGCGGGCGCCCACGCGCGACTTGTCTTCGCCCCTCAGGCGGAATTCGACCTGATGGGACAGCAGCTTAGCCGCCTGTGGCAGCAGGTCGACCGAGACAAGGCGGTCTGCCAGCCGACGGATCATCTCGTCGCCCTTGGTTCCGGCGGGTGCAAGCTCGCGAAAATCGTTGAACAAAGCAATCGCCATGACCGGCGGCAGGGTCTCGATTGTCCCGGTGTCATAGAGCTGCGCAAAGGTATTGCGCATTAGCTCGGCAACATCGGGTGCCAGGCGATGATCTGCAAAGTTGGTGACCAGGCGTTTAAGGCTTTGTAATCCTTCGCGAAATTTTCCGGTTTCGATCTGCAGCTCGCCAAGCCGGCGTAGAACGCGAAATTCGATTTCGTCGCCGCGCCAGACGTAGCGCAACCGGTCAAGATCGTCGATCGCCTGCTCGGCCGATATTTCACCCTCGGCATACAGTAACTCGGTCTTCTCTAGAACGGCGCGGGCGCGACTGCGGCGGTCGCGTCCTCGAATGGCGGCGTCGTACATTTTCAACGCGGTGTCGATTTCCCCGTCGAGCGCCGCAACATTGGCCTGCAACACATGCTTGTATGCTCGGTCGGTGTCACTGAGATGTGCGCCCTCGGCGATCTCCAGCCAAAATTCGCCACCGCGGGCATCGGCGTTGGCGAAGGCGGTTTCCGCGCCCAAAAAAGCGAAACGCTTGCGCAACCCATCAGGATAGCTTTGGACGAAGCGGTCCGCTTGGCGCAGCCCAATTGTCGCCTCGTCATAACGGCCGTCTTCTGCGGCCAAGGCGGCGCGCCATAGCACGATTTCAGGTTCGCTATCGAGATCGCGGTGCAGCAAATCTTGTCGGGCTCGCGCAAAATCGCCCATAACGTATTCAACCGCGCCACGGAGCGCCCGGAAAGTCGCGAGACGGGCGGTGTCCTCGGACTCCGCCGCGATCATTTGCAAAATGCCACGCGCGCGCGCGCCCATGCCTTGGGCGAAGTAAAACTGCGCCAATGCCAACCGGGCGGCGTTGCGGGTATCGGGTACGGCGGTCTCGATCTGCTCTAATAGATGGATCTGGGCCGCCGCATAGTCACCGGTCTGACTATGGGTCCAGGTTGTGAAATCGAACATCCGTTCCGCGTTCGATTTTTCCGTCAATGTGGTCAAGACCCGGCGGCGCGCCTGGGCCGTAGCCAAGCGCAAACCGGCGGCCGATGAAATGACAATTTGACCAGCCCGCGGCTCGACCTTCAGGCCGTCGGCATAGGGTACAACAGCCACGCCCTGCACCGAGGACAACAAACGAAAATCGCTGAACTGGTGCGACCGCGCTAATCCGTGACCACTTTCCGCAATGGTGACGACAAATATCTGGTCGCCGACTTCAGGGTCAATGAATGTCAACGGGGTCGACGGGACAGTCGGTCCCAGCGCCACGTTGGCGTCGCGTCCCGGTTTTGCGGTTACCTTCAAAGGCGTCTCCGGCCGCATCAATTGGGGCGCAATGACGACTTCCCATTGGTTGCCCTCGCGGGCTACCGAGGCATTGAAGCCGGGGATCGTCAGCAGGCGCAAAACGGTCGCATTGGCGTGTTCCAACTGCTCGACGGCGGTAACGAATTCTTCTGCCACAGCTATGGCGGACGTATCGATACGGAAGGGACGATCGAATACCAGCCACAACCAGCCGCCCCGGCGGAACGCCGCCATCGATGTTGGTTCGGCAAACGGGAAAGCGAGTTCCACACCGTCGAGTTCGACCTTAACGGCAACGTCAAGCGTACCGGCGTTGGCGGGCAACGCCGCTTCGGCTAGCTCGGCCGGCCGCAGGCTTTCGGGTACAAGTTGGACCGGCTTGCCGTTCCTCGTCTCCGAGCCGTCAGACGGCGCGGCGGGCGAGGCAGGTTCGGCAGACTGCGGATCTTGTCGCGTGGAATGACTTTTCGGTTCGTCCGGTTTGGCGTTCCTATCGGCAAGAATATCAACCACAATTTTGCGGCCGTCACGGAAATGGCGCACGCGTCCGGCAACGCCGAGGTCGACCTGTGGCGTGCCGTCTTCGCGCCGCGTGCTTTGTATGTCGGTGAGCAGCGAGGTCGCCGTCGCGACCAATTTTGGCAGTGCCAGCTCACCCGGTCGATCGAAACTTATCGAGACCCGGTCGCCGTTCTGGGTCAATCGGTAGCCGGCGCGAACCGGCCAATCGAAAACGACACGCGTATACGCCTTGCGGTTCGAAACCAGAACCCGAACCCGCGGCGCGCTTTTCGCCGGCGCTTTTGCAGCGCCAACCGGCCGCAGATCGATGACGACCGAGTTCTCGTTCACGAAGTGCTTTGGCTCGACCGGGCGTTTGAGGTCGATAACGACGCGTTTGCCGCCGTCTTCCAGGCGAACATCTCCGATATAGTCCGGAATCTGGTCCCGCGCCCGGTCGAACTGGCCTTCCATCGGCCGTTCGAAGGTAACGGTGAGGCGTGTATCCGTTGCCGCAACCTGGTAGGAAACCGGTCCGCTCCAATCGAAGACAAGCCGTCCGAAGGTTTCGTGTACCCCCCCGCGAACGCGAACCTGCTCGGCGCCGTAGCTAAGACTGAAACTGACGAGAAGCGCTGCGAAGGCCAGGCTCGGCACGACCGAAGCGCGGACCATACGGCGAACCCGCCGCCGGCCGACATGTAAAATTCGGCAGCTCATGAGCCGTCTCCTGTCTCGGATTGGACGATGATTTCGATACGGCGAACCGGCGTCGCGCGCGGCCCCTCTGTCGCGTCCGCAAGCGCTGGACCGCCGAACCGGCTGCCGCTGCGTCCCTGCACTTCGATCGCGCGATCGTAGCCCGCCGAGCGGAGCGCTCTCGCGATCCGTGCCGCGCGCACGAGCGATAGCTCCCAATCGATAATCGTTGGTCCGTCATCGGTCTGCTCAGGTAGGGCATGGCCGACCACCGCGACCTGATTCTCGATACCAGCAAGCAGGCCGCCGAGGACGAACAAGGACTGGCGGCCGGCCACACTGACGCCAATCCGGCCGTTGGCGAAGACCAACTCGCCGGGGAAGTCGAGCACAAGACGGTCCGGACTAACAGCCATCCGAACGTCGCGAAGCGCTTCCTGCTCGTTTAACTGCTCGCCGACAAGGCGTTCGAGATAGCGAAGATCGAGCGCCGATTTTTCGACGCGCTGCGTGATATTGGCCGCTTCAACCGGCCGCGGAGTTACAGCCGATTCGGAAATTCGGAACTGGCGGTCGAAGGCTGTCGTTACGCCTTCCCATTTGTCGGAATCGACCTCGGCCATGGAAAACAACAATACGAAGAACGCGACCATCACAGCCGCCAGATCGGCGAACGTGATCAGCCACCGCGCATCGTCGCGCCGCTTTTGTGCACCTGGTCTATTTAGTGTCGGGCGGTCGACCAGAGAGATCGTGCTCATTGGCTCTCTCCCACGGCCACATGTTTGTCCAGGACACGGAATTCGATCCGGGTCTGATCGGGACCACCGTCCTCGAGCGCCACCACCATCTGCCGGGCCGCCACGCCAAAACTGGCGAACGTGCGGACAACCGATCCGGCGCGCATTGCCGCGGCTTCGATCGCCACCGAGCGGGCACCGATCACCTTGCCGCCGGCCGGCCGTGCATAGACCGTCAACTCGATTGTCACTTCGTCCGATGCCGCTGTAAGCAAGGCCGCAGCCGGCTCCGCTAGATCCTTCAATTTCTGAGAGGCAGAGGCGCCATCGTTGAAAAGCACATCGTTGTCGATCGAGGTACTTAACAGGGTGCCGGATCTGATCAGTTCAAAACTGCCAAACCCGACGAGCGTGCGAAGCAACCCGGTGATCTCGCGTTCTAATTCGGCAACCGCCTCGAGGTGCCCGACAAACGAACCCAGGGTCCGCGACTGACCGTCCGGATCGCTGACATTGAAAGTCGCCGCGAGACTTCCCAGAACGGCATGGGTACGGCGCGCTTCGAACTGCGCCAAGCTGTTCAGCAAAATAAAAAACGCCAGCAACAGCAGAAACAACGACAGGATCGACGTTAGGCCGGCCGCCTGTTCACGCGAGCGGTCGTGGGCGCCAGTCATGGATAATTTCATGAACCCGCCGGCGATCTGTTCTTCACTCTGGTCGTCGAACGTTTCCATTTATCTCACTTGAACGCGCAGAAAACCGCGGTGGTTAAGCAGCACACCGTCAGCTGGCTGGCGCATCTTTTTTGGCCGGCGTCGACAAATCGATTTCGCGTTTTCGGGTAAGCTCGGTTGTAACCTCGCGCGCCCGTTTCGGATCCATCGCCGCCAATATCGGTGCGCTCTTGCGTTCCTTCATCGCTTCCATGATGCCCAGCAGAATCCGCATCTCGAGGTCGCCGAGGATGCGCGCTGCATCTTTCGCCTTCATGGTTTCATAAATTTTTACAACGCTTTGCAGTTCGGCCTGTTCTTGCTCGTTGTATTGGCGCACCAACGCCTCGATCGAATCGCGGAGCAATTGGAGCTCGCCGATGCGTTTGTCGAGGCGCCCTTCGGCAGCGCTCAGTAAACCTTCTCGCGCACGCAATTCCGTTTCGAGCGTCGCCAGTTCATCGCGGCGGCTTGCAAGATCCTGCAAAACGGCTACCTCCGCCGGCGTAAACTCAACCGGGAAATCCGTCGTTCGCCGTTCTTCCTCCTGCTCGCTATGCGCTTTGTCGCCCGCCGGCGCCGTCGTGCTGGCCTTAGCCTTGTCTGGCTCCGGTTCGGCATGGCCTTTGTCATCGGCTTTGTCTTCAGCGGCCAATGCAGGGCTCGTCGGCGAAAGTTCAAGGCCGAACGACAGTTCACCCAAACGCACGGCCAGCAAAACCGTCACGCCGACGATTACGACGGGAAGCAGGCGGATCCGCCAGCGCGATTTCTTGGCGCCGAAATGCGTCATTGTAGCTCCTGAATTGCGGCCGGATTTGACTCCGGGTCGCCGAATAGTTCGGCATCGAGACCGGCGTCCGGCGCCAATCCGCTCGCCGCGCCGGGCGATACTTTTGCGGCGGGTCCGCGACCCTTGCGAACCAAGTCCTCGAGGCGCACGATTTGCGTGTCGGCCCGGGCAACGAGAAAGTCTAACTCGTCGCGTATTTTCGTTAACGCCCCCAGCTGCTCAGTGATCTCTGAATCGCTGCGCTCGGCGACTTCTTTCAGCGCCGTTACACCCGATTCCGCGCGTGTCGTCGCTTGATAGAAATCGTTTATCAACTGTTCCATTTTTGCGCTGCCACCGCGCAGTTGACCTAATCGTCGGTTGAGGACGACCGCATAGGCGATCGTGGCAACTAACAAACCAGCCACCAGAATATCGAGGGCGACGGCAACGCTCATTCCGTCACACTTTCCGGTTTGACCTTCTCTTCGATGCGGACGGCGACGAAGTTGCCCTTGCGTCCCATCTTGCCGGAGAACATCGGCCTGTCGCCGCACAGCAGAGTGATCGGTGCGTCCGGCGCTACGTTCAACGGTAAATGAGTTCCAATTTCGAAATTAAGAACTTCTTTTAGCGACACCTGCTGTTGATCGAGGACAGCCTGAATGGTGACTTCCGTCTGCCAGAGTTCGGTGGCGAGATGAGATTCCCAGATCGAGTCACGGCCAAACTTTTCGCCCATGAACATCTGCAATAGCAGATCCCGTACGGGCTCCAGCGTGGCGTACGGCAACATCAGCTCAAGGTTACCGCCGCGATCCTCCATATCGATACGCAGCCGCGCAATAATACCGGCGTTCGAAGGTCGGCCGATCGTTGCAAAACGGGGATTGGTCTCTAGCCGGTCGAGGCGAAAGTTGACCGGCGACAACGGGTCGAAGGCGGCAGAAAGATCAACCAGCACCACGTTAATCATGCGCTCGACAAGATTGCGCTCAATCGTCGTATAGGGCCTGCCCTCGATACGCATTGCGGCGGTTCCATGGCGACCGCCGAGCAACACATCGACGACGGAATAAATCAGCGAACTATCGACCGTTAGCAAACCGTAATTGTCCCATTCTTCGGCGCGGAAAACGCCGAGCATGGCCGGCAACGGGATCGAATTCAGGTAATCGCCGAACCGGATCGATTGGATGGAGTCGATCGATACTTCGACATTGTCTGAAGTGAAATTGCGCAAGCTGGTGGTCATCAACCGGACGAGCCGGTCGTAGACAACCTCGAGCATCGGCAACCGTTCGTAGTTGACGAGAGCCGAGTTAATGAGGACCGACATGCCATCTTCGGACCGGTCACTGCCCGGCCCATCGAAACCGAGCAAATTATCGATCTCGTCCTGGTCGAGGACCCGTTCGTCGACACTCGATATGTCATCGTCACCCGTGGCCTCAGCGCCACCTGCGGCTTCATCGTCATCCGATGCCATGGCTTCCCATTGGGCAGCCATTTCCTCTTCGCTGAGGGCTTCCTCTTCTTTCGGATTTTCAGTCGGATCGGCTTCCATACTCACAGATGAGCGCTCCGTACTTTACTGGACCAGCATTTCTTTGAATAAAACGTCAGTGACGCGCGCCGGGCTCACCGCCGCGTTTACGCGGAACAACAACTCCTCGCGCAGCCGGTACAGTCCAGCAGAGCCACGCAAGTCCTCGACGCGAAGTTCGCGCAGATACACTTGAAAATTATCGATTATACGCGGCAGCGCCGATTCCAAGGTTTGCTTGTCCTCTTCGCTGGTCAGTTCCAGCGATACGACGATCTTGAGAAAACTTGTGCGCCGGCCCGACGTGCTCAGATTGACCAGCATCTGCGGCAACTCGAAATAGATCGTGCCGTGTTCGGGTGCCTGTTCGGATTCAGCGGCGGCTTCGCCCGCCATCTCGACATCCTTGTCTTTACCCAGCAGTGAATCGGCGAGGCCGGAGAACAACACTCCCGCGCCGGCGCCGCCGAGTAACAGTATCGGCAGCACGATCATCAGCAGTTTTTTGCGACCGGATTTTTTCGATCCGCCCTCGAGTTCTTCGCCATCTTCTGCTGCGTCAAGCTCGTCGTCGATATCTTCGGTATTCGCTTCGTCTGCCATATTGCCGATTCCAAGTGGCCGCACTACCGCAAGTGCGGTTGGCGAATTTCGCGGAAATACTAGGCCTATCCTGGTTAATAAAACTTGAACCACCGACCGATCCGGCGCGGTGAATGGCAAACTGGCAAACCGTGGCCTGCACCCAGACGGCAGCCATTGCCCGGCAATCACTGCCTAACCGGCACTTCCCGAACCCCTGTCTGGTCGCGCCTATTACTCTAACCTTTTGAAATAAAAGAATAATAATTGTTGGCACGCGACCTGCTTAGTGTTGGGCGTGATGATCCGCACCAGGAATACAAAATGACCACTACAGGCGAAGTAGCGCTGTCTTATCAACTGGCGCTTACCAATCAGTTAGACATTACGGCGAACAACATCGCCAACGTCACGACCCCCGGATTCCAGAGTAGGCATCCGTTATTCGTGGAATTTCTGGTTTCGATCGAGAACGGCGAGGAAATTGCCTATGTCGTCGACAAGGGCACCGTGAGAAATCTCAACCCCGGGCCGGTTAATTATACCGGTAACCCGCTGGATATCGCCATCGAAGGCAGGGGTTACTTTGTCGTCGAGACCGAAGAGGGCATTTTCTATACCCGCAACGGCGCATTCCAACTGGATTCGTCGGGACAGCTCGTTACCAGTTCCGGCGCCGCGGTCCTCAACGATGGCAACGACCCGATCGTCTTTGCGCCGGGGGAAACTCAAATCAACATCACGCGCGACGGCACGATTAGTACCGAAAACGGCACTATCGGCCGGTTCCGCCTCGTCGAGTTCGTCGACGAACAAGCGATGACAAACCTCGGCAACAGCTTAATGACAACCGAACAAGAACCCCTGGAGGCCTCCGACTCCGCCATCGTTCAAGGCATGCTCGAAGGCTCCAACGTCATCGCTATCGCCGAGATAACGCGCATGATTCAGCTTCTACGTAGCTACCAGGCCGCCAATCAACTGATCGTCTCCGAAGACGAACGCGAGCAGCAGGCCATCGAAATGCTCACCCGAACCGTGTGAGCCGAGGAGAGATTGAAATGAGATCTTTAAGCATCGCTGCGACGGGCATGTTGGCCCAGCAACTAAACGTCGAAGTTATTTCCAATAACATCGCCAACATGAACACGACCGGATACAAGCGTCAGCGCGCGGAATTCCAAGACCTGCTTTACCAGACGGTGGAGCGTGTCGGTTCAACATCGTCCGACAGCGGAACCATCGTTCCCGCCGGCGTTCAAATTGGCCTCGGCGTGAAAGCAGCCGCAGTCTACAACATTTCCGAACAAGGCAGTTTGCAGTCGACCGACAATCCGCTCGATGTCGCGATTAGCGGTGGAGGCTATTTCCAAGTGACGCTGCCGAGCGGCGACACCGCCTATACCAGAGCGGGCTCTTTCCAGCTTAGCCCGACCGGCGAGATTGTCACTGTCGACGGTTATACGGTGGCGCCCGCCATAACGGTACCGATTAACGCTATATCGGTGACGATAAATAAAAGCGGCCAGGTGCTGGTTCAACTCCCCAACGTCGTTACCCAATCGATTGTCGGCCAATTTCAGTTGGCGAATTTCGCCAACCCAGCGGGTCTGGACCCGCAGGGCGACAACCTGTTCCTTGAAACTGCCGCGTCGGGTTCAGCAAACACCGCTGCGCCGGGTACGTCTGGCCTCGGCACTATCGAGCAAGGTTTTGTCGAGCAATCGAACGTCAACACGGTCACCGAGATTACCAACCTCATCACAGCGCAGCGGGCGTATGAAATGAACTCGAAGGTAATCCAGACATCCGACGAGATGCTCAGCACCATCAACCGGTTGCGGTAGGGGGAGCCTCATGAACTCGCTTAATCCGCGCGCCAGGCTTACCTGGTTCACGATCCCGCTCGGTCTGGTTACTCTGATCGCCATCCTGTTGACCGTCGCTCCGGTGGCGGCCGACAGCACCATCACAACGCCGCTAACTTTGCGCAATCACATCACCATCGCTGGCGGCTCGGTACGTCTCGGTGATATTTTCGACGGATTCGAGACGCCACGCGCCGGCATCAGCGGCGATACGATCGTCGCCTACGCCCCGCGGCCTGGCCGCCGCGCGGTATTTGACGCCAACTGGCTGGCGCGGGTCGCGCAGCGCTATCGGCTGGACTGGCGCCCGACCACGCGCCTCGACCGGGTGATCGTCGAACGCGCAAGCACGGTCATCAACGCCGAAGACATCGTGTCGGCGTTACGTGATGAAATCAAATCCCGCGGCAACGCGCAGAATATCGAACTCGAACTATCGAACCGGAATCTGTTGGTCCATATCGACAGCGACCTACCGGCCACCGTTGAAGTCGTCCACATCGCGACCGAGGCGCGCCGCGGTCAGTTCTCCGCGATCATCGCGGTGCCCGCCGACGATCCGCAAGCGCGTCGGATCACGGTTGTTGGTAAAATTTTCTCGGTTGTCGAGGTGCCAGTTCCGGCGCGTGCATTACGGCCCGGCAGTCCGATCCGGCTGAGCGACATCAAGTGGAAGCGTGTACGCGCGAGGTATGTGCAAAACGATGTGGTGACCGATCCCAATGAATTCGTGAACCGCGAAGCAAAACGTCCACTGAGCGCCGATACGATGGTGCGCCGATCGGATCTACGCGTGCCGATTACGGTGTCGAAGGGAATGTTGGTCACCATGATCTTTCGCACTTCCTCGATGGTGTTAACCGCCAGCGGCCGGGCGTTGGAAGCCGGTTCGACCGGCGACTTCATCACGGTCCGCAATATCCAAACAAAAACCACAGTCGACGCCAGAGTCCTTGGCCCCAATCGTGTCGAGGTGGCGGCGCTTCGCCAACTCGCCACGTCGGAAGGAAATATTCAATGATATCGATGCGCATAACGACGCGCCTGCCGGTGATCCTCACCCTGGCGATCGCGCTCAGCGGTTGTAACGCCCTTTCCCGGTTGGCCAACGTCGGCGCCGAACCGCCACTCACGACAATTCAAAATCCGACGCTGCAGGCAAGTTACCGCCCGGTTTCGATGCCAATGCCAGCACCGAAACCGGTGGAGCGTAACGCCAATTCACTGTGGCGTACTGGTGCGCGAGCCTTCTTCAAGGATCAGCGGGCCTCCGATGTCGGCGACATTCTGACGGTGGTTGTCGACCTTGACGACGAAGCGACATTAAACAACGCGACAACGCGCACGCGCACCGCCAACGAGGACGGATCGCTAAACGCCTTTCTTGGCTATGAGTCCAGCCTGAGCAGGCTGTTGCCGGAGGCAATCAACCCGGGCAATTTGCTCGATATCGACTCGCAATCCGATTCAACAGGCTCCGGACAGATCGCCCGCGACGAGGATATTGAGTTAAAGATCGCCGCGGTAATAAGCCAGGTGCTACCAAACGGAAATCTGGTAATCCACGGCCGCCAGGAATTTCGCGTCAATTTCGAGGCCCGCGAATTGCAGATCGCCGGCATCATCCGGCCTGAAGACATCTCGTCAACCAACACTATCGTCTACGAAAAAATCGCCGAAGCCCGTATTTCCTACGGCGGACGCGGACAAATTTCGGACCTGCAGCAGCCCCGGTACGGGCAGCAGGTGATCGATATATTATTTCCGTTCTAGACAATCGGCAGGCAGCCTAAACGTTTGAACGGAATTTTGGCCAGGTAGGCCAACCGGTCAGGTAGGCCGGAAGATGCGGAAGGGCCGGTTCCAGGCAGGAGCCGGCCTTACCTTTCTGGGCTCGTCAGCATAAAACATATCTGAGGTGCATACTCCGCCAAACCAATGAACTTAAACCTATTTTACTGAATAGCGCTGATTAGGGTTGAATATGCCTGAACGCACCCCATATGTGACCCCATTCGTGACCCCAGAAATTTCATTCCATATAGCACATCACCATGCCACGAAAAAAGCTTACCGATTTGGGCATTGAAAATCTGAAGGCCCCAAAGATTGGGCGCATAGAGATCAACGACTCGCTTATCCATCAGCTCGCGATCAGGGTAACTGCTAAGGGGCAAAAAACGTTCAGCGTTCGCACTCGGATCAACGACGCCTACCGAAAACAGGTAAGGATAACGATAGGAACCTTCCCTGCTCACTCCGTGGCGGATGCCCGAGAAAAGGCCCGCGATGTTTTGTTGACGGCCCAACGCGGCATAGACCCCAACGAAGTTAAGCGACAGGAACGAGACGAAGCGGTGCGCGAAAGAGCCAACACTGTTGCCGAGGTTTGCGATATTTTCATCAAGCGGTACGCCAAAAAAAAACATAAGCATTGGCAGAAAACCGAACGCACTCTGCGGAACCATGTTGTGCCAAAGTGGGGCCACAAGCCCTTTCGCGAATTTGCCGCTTCCAACATCAACGATTTAATAGACGATATAAATGACAACGCCGGGCCCTTCGCGGCCAACGACATTCTAAAAATCCTCAAAGTGTTGATGCCTTGGGCTGAAGGTCGAAAAATCATTGCCGAAGCCCCGGTTCTGAAAAAAATTCAACGCACGGAAGAAAATGAGCGCGACCGCTATTTGACAGAAAGCGAACTCCCTAGCTTTTGGGCAGCTTGCGAAGCCGTGGGTTATCCGTTCGGCCCCCTTTTCCGATTACTGCTCTTGACGGGACAACGACGCTCCGAAGTGGCGTCAATGCGCTGGTCGCAAATCGACGGCAACGATGTATGGACCCTCCCCAGCGAAATCACCAAATCCGGCCG
>JAPUHN010000392.1 GCA_027297685.1 Alphaproteobacteria bacterium
CAGACCCCGATTTAAGTCAGCGTAAAAGGGTTGAAAACATTATCGACGATGTCCGCGACCGGATGGGCAGTAACGCCATCGCGCGCGGGCGTGGCTTAGCGGTGGCTGCTCAGAGAAAATCGCCGCGAAAAGGCGATCACCGGCACTGAGCCCGTTCCAGTTCCTCGATCCTCACCAGCGACGCCACCATCGAAAAATCTCCATAATCGAAGACGAACCGGCGCACCACGCCGTTATCTTGCAAATCCTGGGTCATCTCAAACTCGGGCTCGGTTTGTGATTCGATGTTGGGGAACATTGCTAAACGCACTGACCACCATTTGTGCTTGGTGACGTCACCCAAATTTGCGCCGGTGCCCTCGTCGCCCGAGCGGGCGCCGCCTAGAATGAGCATGCTGGCCACCATCGGTGATATTTCCGGCTGCGATCCATCGAAGTAGCGGCTCGATTCGCGAACCGCGCCTCTTTCTCCAGCGGCGATGACTGAAAGTGTGTGCTCATACGGGAACAAAGTATCGGCCGGTAAATCAATCCTGGTGTCGGCAGGGACAGAGAAAATCGCAACGCCCGGCTCACCGCGAGCCGGCCTCTTGGCTATGCCCCGAACTTCCTCGGCAACATCGCCGCCGATCGTCGATTTCGATGAGAATTGGTACGTAGTTCCGTCGGCGCTCTCAAAGCTCGTAGCAACAACCTCGGAATCGACATCCTTGCCATTGTGCCGTTGCAAGGTAACGACGAGACGTTGATTAGTGGTCCAGCCATCACAGCTATGCGCCCATTCCGTGACCATGCGGCCATCTACATTTCTAATCGGTGATGACGGGTCGCTTTGCCCAAGCGTCACTTCGTAAAATCCACGATGGGGAACATGCTGTATCGCTGCCGCTTCTGCGGGGGCTGAGACAGCATAGAAACTAGCCGCAATCGCGACAACAATTGGCATACCGCGCGGCGCTTTAGATACACTCTTTGTTCGAAATATCATTGTACGCCTGACAATAGGTACAAAGACGCCCTATTTGAAGGCGAGCATACGAAATAAATCATTGTCGCCGCTAATCACGAGTTAGCGACGCACCTAATTCGCTTAGTTCGCGGTCGTCTCGATGTAAACACCGACTTGGCTAACTACCAGGTGCCCACATTGCGCGCTTGGCTGATCGCCCGCGCACAGGCGCACCGGCCAGGCGTCCGAGAAGCCTTCAAGACGAGCCTGCTCAAGGGGTTGGTCAACCAGAACGCGATAAGCCGTTTTCCCCTCCACCACGATCGTTTGAATCAAGGCTCCTTTGCCGTGCAATTGGACCATCCGGCGGGCATTGTCGGCATTTTGGAAACTGCCGATAACTGCGTATGTGGTTATTTGTCCATCTTGCTCCGTGACCCGCGTGAACTGACGAACGGTTCGTACGGGCAATTGCGGTTCTTGCGGCTTCGCCGTGGGACTTGCGTACGCAAACAGGCCGCGCGGTGGAGGTTTGGCGGCGACTGAAATCGCTGTTACCGGCGCCCTCAGCCTCTTACCCTGGCCAGCCGGGCCTGGTGTGAGCGCCGGAATTGCGGTTGCCGTTTGGCCCAAGGACTTGGTCGTACCAGGCACAACCGACACCTCCGACGGCTGCTCCGGCAGCGCTTCGACCGTCGCCTCGAGTTCGCTTGCCGATCCCCATCGCGTTATAGCGTCGGGGTCCGGCGACCCCGTTTCGGGGTCGAGGTTCCAGTTTTCGTCCTCCGCATTGCCAATGCTCAAGGCGATTAGCACTTCGCCATCCGGATCGCAGATATCTTTTCCATCGACCAACCGCAAAAGCGCGCAATCTTCATTGGCGAACGCGGATATGGCGTGATCGGTGGTGCTTTTTCCCGTCGACACATAACTCACCCCGTCAAGGACAAGGGACGCGATTGTTACGGCGGGAGGTATGGCGCAACCGGTTAGAAACAACAACGGTAATACCAGCGTCGGACCAGGGATTCGCATGGCAATGCTCCTATCTAAGAGCAATACAATGAATCACGATGCACCGATTTGCATAGGGTTAATTCTAACCATAGCCGCTAAAATACTAGATTCATTGCAACTTTTGGAAAAGTCAAAGCGGCCAATCAGCTCTACTCAACCACTCTATTCCCAAATATAACGTTTAAAATCAAATAGTTAACATGACGGGCGCAAAGACAGGCGCGAATCGATCAGATTGAAAATAACAATATATTTCTGAGGCTTACCGGACACCTTTTACCTAATTTCCGACACCAGTCGGCCACAGGTGGTGCTTTAAGACTGTTTTTTCGGCGGCAGCGACGGCCGGATATGGAGTTCGCGCAAGCGCTCGGACGGCACTTCGGCGGGGGCCTGCATCAGCAAATCCTCGGCGCGCTGGTTCATTGGAAATGCGATTACTTCGCGAATATTTGGCTCGTCAGCCAGTAACATAACGATGCGGTCGATGCCCGGCGCCGAGCCGCCGTGGGGTGGTGCGCCAAACTGCAACGCGTTCAGCATTCCGGCAAATTGGCTCTCCAAATCCGCTCGGCTGTAACCGGCTATTTCGAAAGCCTTCACCATGATGTCCGGGCGATGGTTCCGAATCGCCCCCGAGCTAAGTTCGATACCGTTGCATACGATGTCGTACTGAAACGCCAATACCTCCAACGGATCCTTGGTCTCGAGAACTTCGAGACCACCTTGCGGCATCGAGAACGGATTATGGCTGAAATCGATCCGGCCGGTTTCTTCATCCAGCTCGTACATCGGGTAATCGACGATCCAGCAAAACGCGAACCGATCGCCAGCGAGGAGCTCCAGATCTTCGCCAATTCGGGCCCGCGCCAGCCCAGCCAACTGAGCCGCTTCGTTTGCTTTGCCCGCCGCGAAAAATACCGCGTCGCCGTCGCCCACACCAGCCGACGACCGCAACCCGGCGATTGCCGCTTCGGAAAAGAATTTTGCAATCGGCCCCTTCGCTTGGCCGTCATCGAAAACCACATAACCGAGCCCCGGTGCGCCTTGGTCACGCGCCCATTCGTTTAGGCGGTCGAACCAGCTGCGCGGCTGGCTCGCCGCTCCGGTCGCCGGAATTGCGCGCACCACGCCGCCGCCGGCAACGACCTTGGCAAACACCTTGAAGTCTGAGTCCCGAAACAGTTCGGAGACATCGGCAATGATGAGGGGATTGCGCAAATCCGGCTTGTCGGTGCCGTATTTCAGCATGGCCTCGGCATATGGTATGCGGGGAAACGGCGACGGCGTAACCGCCCATGGGGTTTCCCGGCCGTGGCCTGCAAATTCCTCGAAGACACCGCCGAGCACCGGTTCGATGGTCGACAGGACATCGTCCTGGGTGACGAAACTCATCTCGAAATCGAGCTGGTAAAATTCGCCGGGCGACCGGTCGGCGCGACTGTCCTCGTCGCGAAAGCAGGGCGCGATCTGAAAATAGCGGTCGAAACCGGCCACCATCAGCATTTGTTTGAACTGTTGCGGCGCCTGCGGCAACGCATAGAACTTGCCGGGATGCAAACGCGAAGGCACGAGGTAATCGCGTGCGCCCTCCGGGCTCGACGCCGTTAAAATCGGTGTTTGGAATTCAATGAAATCTGCCTCAATCATACGCTGGCGAATTGATGCAATGACCCGGTTGCGCAGAAGAATATTCGTTTTCACCTTCTGCCGGCGCAGGTCGAGATATCGGTAGCGCAGGCGTATTTCCTCACTCGTATCCTCATCGGAATTCACCTGCAAAGGCAGTGTGGCTGCCGGCGATTCGACGACCACTTCGGCGATTTGTACTTCGACAAATCCGGTCGGCAGGGTGTCGTTGATGGTTTCGGCTGTGCGTTCGACCACCTCACCGGTCACCGTCAACACAGATTCCAATCGCACCGCCTCCAACGTCTCGAACAATTCGCTGGAAGTGTCGATGACGCATTGGGTGAGCCCAAATTGGTCGCGAAGGTCGACGAACAACAAGTTTCCGTGGTCGCGCTTGCGGTGAACCCAACCGGACAAGCGGACCGTTTGGCTGGCATGAAGTGGACGCAGTTCGCCACAATTGTGTGTTCGGAAAGGATGCATCGGCGGCCCCGGAATTCAGCGCGGACAGCGCGTCGCGCGCCAATGGCCACGGAACGCCGCGGTCTGTCAACCCGCAAAAGGCCATCCGCCCCCGTCCGTGTCCATCCTGTTTAGTGCTGGTTTCTGCCAATTATGAGACTGTAACCCCGTGCGCTATCCGTGCTCATCCGCCCCCGTCCGTGTCCGTCCGGTGCCAATTCGGGTGCCAACTGCTATGGTGCGGCATGATTGTGCAGGGAGGCGAACATGCCGGTGCATCGTGTTGAGGTATGGGGCAGGTCCTATA
>JAPUHN010000393.1 GCA_027297685.1 Alphaproteobacteria bacterium
TTATGGCTTTGGCCGAAATTCAAGGCGGTTCGGGATTGTTCATACACGTGTTGGGGACGGTTTTGATCGTATGCCGGTTGTGTCACGCCTACGCCATAACCGCGACGACGGGACAGAATCCATTCCGGTTTATCGGTTTTGTAGGGACCTTTTGCGTTATTTTTGCCGCCGGTGGGTACTCCATATACCGTTTCGCCGCCGCTGCCGTATAATTCCTTACGGAGGACTTTTGAATTCCCAACGTCGAGATTAGAGGCAAGCCATCATCATTCCCGGGAGATGTGAGCTTAGGACACTCAGCCCCTATTTAGGACAGCACCTAATTTTTACACCTTTATTACCGTGCGATTTCCAGCCGGTGGCGCGTGGGTATTGGAATACGGGACACCACTTCGAATGGCCTCGCTCTGGCGGGCTTTTCATATGGTTTTGCGCCGGGGGGATGAACCGCCCCGGCCATTAAGGGTCGCTGCCGGCGAAGCGGTGTTAGACTACGCGGGCATTTTTTAGCGATAGAGGCAAGTCTATGCCCAACGGCAAACCGGGTGATCACCCCTTTACCGACATCGTGATTCATGGGCTCGAGGTGTATTCGAGCCAAGTCGCCAAACTGGTGCGGCAGATTGCCAAATTGGCGAGCGACCAGGAACGCCGGAAATTGTCCGATCTGCTCTATCAGCAATACAATGAATATTCCAACCCGGATGTCGAAGAGCTTGAGCGCGTTCTCACTGATCTGCGCGATAAACTCTTGCGGGAAGCGCGGGAGCGAGGCTGGGAGGTGTAACGTGGTCTGGAACAACTCCATTAAGAGTGTCTGAGCGGAACCGGCAGGTGGCACGTCACAAGCGCGAATGGATTTGGCAGTTCGACGGGCCGCCCGAAACGGTCTGGCCGATTCTTGCCGACACCGCGCGGTTTAACGAGGCCGCCGGGCTGCCAAAACAGGACATCGTCGAAACGCCCCAGCCCGACGGGTCGGTTCTCTATGAGGCCAGCGCCCGTCAAGGCCCGATCAAATTGGCGTGGCGCGAAGCACCGGTGAACTGGGTCGCCAACCAGTGGTTCGAGCACTGCCGCTATTTCACCAAGGGACCCTTTAAGTCGCTGTGCGCGACGTTCCGCGTGGTCTCCGAAGGCGCCGGCAGCACGGGAATTTATACCGCCGAGGTCGAAGCGGCATCGTTGCTCGGCGAGCTGGTGCTGCGGACCGTGTTTTTTTCGATGGTCGGGCGAAAATTCACCCGCATGGCCGCTGCCGCGCGCCGGCATTTGAACGGCGAGAACATTCGCCCGTTTGGCGACGCGCCGAAAAAGCCCGAGGCGAAGATAGCCGCCCGGGTTGCGCAGATCGTCGCCGCTATCGAAGAAACGCCCCATGGCCACGGCCATGCCGGCCGCCTCGCCGACCGGGTGATGCACGGCCAAGAGGTCGACGTGGTGAAAATCCGGCCGCTTGCGTTGGCGAACGAGTGGCAGATCGACCGGCACGAAGCGATCGAACTTTGCCTGGAGGCAACCCGCGCCGGGCTTTTGGTTCTGCGCTGGGATCTCTTGTGCCCGCGATGTCGTGTCGCCAAGGCGGTCGTCGGTGGCCTCGATGAGCTGCCGACCGGCGCCCATTGCGGTACCTGCAATATCGACTATGGCCGTGATTTTTCGCGCAACGTCGAACTGAGTTTTCAGCCCGCGCCCGGCGTCAGAGGGGTCGACTATGGCGAATATTGTCTGTTCGGGCCTATGAGCACGCCGCATATTGTCGTCCACATTACCGTGCCCGCGGGGTCGCGCCGTAGCGTGGAAGCTCGCCTTACGCCGGGCCCCTATCGGTTGCGAACGCTGGAGGCCGGACCCGAGGCCGATATCGAGTACGCCGGCGGCGGTTTTCCGACCGTCGAGTTGACACCAGATGACGTTGCGCCGGGCGCGGACGCGCCGGACGGCACCATCGTGCTGGCCAACGAGACGGCGTTCGAACGCACCTTCGTGATCGAGGAACGGGCGTGGGTCGCCGATGCGCTGACCGCCGATCGGGTGACCTCGATACAGGCCTTCCGCGATCTGTTCTCCGATCAGGTGCTGCGTCCCGGCGACGAGATCGCGGTGCAACGGATCTCGCTGATGTTCACCGACCTGCGGGGATCGACGGCGCTCTACGAGGCGATCGGCGATGCCGCGGCGTACCGCCTGGTGCGCAACCATTTTAGTCTGCTCGCCGGCATTGTGCGCAGCCACCATGGCGCGGTGGTAAAGACAATTGGCGATGCCGTAATGGCGGCGTTCCATGTGCCGGAAGACGCCTTGGAAGCGGCGCTCGCAATCCAGCGCGAGGTGGCGAGCCTCAACGACGGCGACGCTGGCGGACCGATTGTCATCAAGCTCGGCCTCCACACCGGGCCCTGCATCGCCGTGACCTTGAACGAGCGGCTCGACTATTTCGGCACCATGGTCAATCTGGCCGCCCGGCTTCAGAGCGAGAGCGTCGGCGGCGATATTGTTCTGTCGCTGGCGTTCGCCGAGGACGTCGCCGTCGCCGACCGGTTGCGCGATTTTGCGATGTCGAGCGAAGCGGCAAATCTGAAGGGATTCGACGCGCCGGTCCCCTATTTTCGGATTACTGGTTAGAATGTCGCTGGTCGTGCCGCGGCGTCGTCCGCATAGTACGGACAGCGACCCACCAAAACCCGAGCCCGCCGACGGCGCCGACCAATGCGCCGAGTAACCCAAATGCTAGTATCTCAAAACTGAGCAGGTCTTGCCAATCGCCGGTAAGGGTAGCTTGCACCGGAAACACCAATGCCCCCAAGAACGCCCCGCCTGCAGCTGAATCTGCAGACTTGCGCCAGCCGAAATGCCGAAAAGTGAGGTAGAAAATAGGGGTGCCGACGAGCACGACGGGAAGCGCGAATCCCACACCGGTGAGCCCAACGTAAAAAGCCGATTCCCAAATTTCAAAAACGAACGCGCCTTCGGCACTCGAGGAGTCAAATGAAAAAATAAGACCGAAGGCGACCATTACGACAAGGCCGGCCGAAATCAGCGCCGCCAGCAGTCCCGCCAGGGCTCGAAGAGCTTGTTTTATCGGCATTTCAATCGGATCCGCCATTCCCCTAAGCATAGATTTTCCTAATAGTGCACCCTGCACGCCGAAAAACGAATGGAATAGTTCATACGCCGGGATTCGTACCAGCGCCGCCGATCGCCGCGCCTGATCGGGCTCTCATGGACCAATTCCAGCGGAAAGACTATACTAGCCGGGTAGTAGAACTGGGCTGAAAGACAGGTTGAGATGGCTGATTTTTCGAGCAAATCGCTCGATGACTGGCAGGCGCGGGCGGCGCAGGAGCTAAAAGGCGCCTCGCCCGACGATCTCATATGGCAGACACCGGAAGGAATTGCGGTCAAGCCCACCTACACCGCTGCCGATTTGGAAGATATCGAATGGCTCGGCGGCTTGCCGGGTTTCCCGCCCTTTGTCGGCGGCCCGCGGGCCACCATGTACGCCGGCCGGCCGTGGACGGTCCGCCAGTACGCAGGTTTTTCTACTGCCGAGGCCTCGAATGCGTTCTACCGC
Source organism: Alphaproteobacteria bacterium (assembly GCA_027297685.1). Taxonomy (GTDB): domain Bacteria; phylum Pseudomonadota; class Alphaproteobacteria; order UBA6615; family UBA6615; genus JAPUHN01. The sequence continues at coordinate 3,575 of JAPUHN010000393.1, forward strand.
GCCAACCTGGCGGCGGGCCAAAAAGGACTTTCGGTAGCATTCGACTTGGCGACCCATCGCGGTTACGACAGCGATCATCCGCGCGTCGTCGGCGATGTCGGCAAGGCCGGGGTCGCCATCGATTCGGTCGAGGATATGAAAATTCTGTTCGACGGCATACCGCTCGACCAGATGAGCGTTTCGATGACCATGAACGGCGCGGTATTACCGGTCTTGGCCGGCTACATCGTCGCCGCCGAAGAGCAGGGCGTGGCGCAAGCGTCGCTGTCGGGCACCATCCAGAACGACATCCTCAAAGAATTCATGGTGCGCAACACCTATATCTACCCGCCCGAACCCTCGATGCGCGCGGTTGCCGATATCATTGCCTACACGGCTGAGCATATGCCGCGGTTCAATTCGATCTCGATTTCCGGCTACCACATGCAGGAAGCGGGCGCGACGGCGGTTCAGGAATTGGCATTCACATTAGCCGACGGCATCGAATATGTCCGGGTGGCGCGTTCGACCGGCCTCGATGTCGATAAATTCGCGCCGCGCTTGTCGTTTTTCTTCGGCATTGGCATGAACTTTTTCATGGAGATCGCCAAGCTGCGCGCCGCCCGCTATCTGTGGGCGCACTTGATGACCGACCTGTTCGCCCCCAACGATGAGCGCTCGTTGATGTTGCGCACCCATTGCCAGACCTCGGGCGTGTCGCTGACCGAGCAGGATCCCTACAACAATATTATTCGCACCACGATCGAGGCCCTGGCGGCGACCCTGGGCGGCACCCAGTCGTTGCATACCAATTCCTTCGATGAGGCGGTCGCGTTGCCGAGCCCGACGTCGGCACGGGTGGCGCGGAACACGC
>JAPUHN010000394.1 GCA_027297685.1 Alphaproteobacteria bacterium
CCGGGATAAAGCTGCGCCGATCCGAAAATTCCGATTACCGAAGCGATTGCAATTGCTTCAATTGGACCTAACAGCAGTGTGAACAGCGGCACCATGAGAAGCGCCCCGCCGAACCCAACATAGCCATAGATGATTCCGCTACCGGAGACGAAATTCATCTCGCGCACCAGATCGGCGACAGATTTTTGCAAAGTCAGATTACGCTGTTCCGATAGAATAATTCCCTGTTCGCCTCAAAATATTCCCTGTTATCTCGAGTTGGTAATTCATGAACGAGGGGCGGATCGTCGATAAGAGCGGCCGGGCGTTATAGCCACCCGCGCTCGTCGAAGGCAGAAAGATCAACTCCAAGCGGAGCATACCATCCCCCCGATCGATAGCGGGCGCCAAGTTTCAGAGCTTCCTCTTTGTTACCATAGGGAATGCGCAGCGGCGTATCGGTTCCTGAATTCTGCAGATCAGAAGCCGACGGAGCGGCAGTGCTATCAGTTGTGCGTCTGCGAGTTCGCTTCTTTGGTACGGTTGTTTTTGGCGATGTTGATTTAGGCGCCTTTGATCTCGCCGGCTTGTTGGCGGTCTTGCGACGGCGCTTGCCGCGCAGCGTGCCCTGGTTCGTCTCTATCCATGCGGACATGGCTGCTGAACTAGCCTTGGCCTCGTCGGGAATGGCGATGCCTTTCTCCTGTGCAATCTTTTCGGCGAATGACATCTGCGCCGGACTTACCGGTTTGGGGCCAGGCTCTCCAGCCGCCTCGCTGCCAGCCTTCTGGGGTGCGTGTTGATCCAGGAAGTTGCGGCAGATAGATCCCGATTTCGTGTAGCCGGTCGGAAGCTTGATGCCCTTCTGCCGGGCGATGCTGGTGGCAAAGCGCTTCATAGCAGGCGTCGGTGGACGCTCGCCGGATTTGACGCCCACTGCAACGCCGAGCAAGGGCGGTCCGCCGGCACCTTCCTTGAGCCGCCCGATAATACGTTCGGCGGCATCGCACACGGCATCAATCGCGCCGACCATCTCCTGCTTGCCGACAACGACATCGTCGAGCAAGCATTCGAGTTGTGCCGTCACACCCGGGTCGACCAGCGCCGGATCGGCCTGTTTGAGAACGCCGAATAAAGACAAGCCGGTCGCGGTGGGTACGATGTTCTTTCCCTGGGATACCAGAAATTTCTGTTTCTTCAGCCCGCCGATGATTTCGGCCCGGGTCGCCGGCGTGCCGATGCCCTTGGCTTCCTTCAGGCGATCGCGCAGAGTCTCGTCATTAACAAAGCGCCAGGCATTTTGCATCGCCTCGATCAGCGTGCCTTCATTGTAACGCGGCGGCGGGCGAGTCTCTTTGTCCTCAATGGTCGGATTGTGCAATTGTGCGGCTTCACCATTGCGCAGCGCCGGAAGCAATTGCGCCGCCTCGCCTTTTTCGTCGGCCGGCTGCCAGTCAGGAAATGCTGCGCGCCAGCCGAGATCGAGGGGCTGGCGACCGGAGACACGGAAAGCGAAGCCACGGACGTCGAGCGTTGCAATTGTCTGCCGGTAGCGAAAATCGGGCATGACGGTTGCCAGGTACGCTCGCGCGATGACGTCGAACAGTTTTTTCTCATCGGACGACAGGCGGGGCCAGATCTCCGCCAGGTCGCCGACCGTGTTGACGTTGGGAATGACGGCGTGATGGCTCGCACCCTCCAGACCCTTGTCGTGGAAACTGCCGCTCGCACCCTTGCGGATGACCGCCGGATCAGGCACCGGGATTGTGCTGAACGACTGGCCCACCCGCAGTCCGGCCGCGATCCGCGGTACGTCCGCCATCAAACTCTCCGGCAGGTAGCGAACTTCGGCGCGGGGATAGGTGATGATCTTCTTGCCCTGACCGTCATACAGCTCCTGAGCCACCTCAAGCGTCTTGGCGGCCGGCCAGCCGAAGCGTGAGCTGCATAGTTTTTGCAGCGAAGGCAAATCGTGCAGTTTAGGAGGCCGTTGCCGCTTGTCCTCGATGCGCACGCCAAGCGCACCTTCAAAACCGTGAGCCGCATCGGCAACGGCCTCGGCAATCTCGCGCCGGACAATTCGGTCCTGCGGGGCATGGCGCATCTGGAATCGGCCGCCCGCAACTTTCGCGGTCACCAGAACTTCAAAATAGGAAACCGGTACGAAGTCTTGAATTTCCAACTCGCGCTTGCACACAATTGCCAAGGTCGGCGTCTTCACTCGACCAACCCCGATTACCCCCCGGCCACCTTGGCCCAGAATGACGGTCGCGGTTCGGGTCAGTGACAGGTTGTAGATCTGATCGGCCTGCCGTCGCGCGACGGCGGCGGCGTAAAGGCGGGAATATTCGGCATTTGGTTTTGCCCGATCGAAAGCATCGCGGATGGTCTGCAAATCCTGCGCGGTGAACAGCACCCGCATGACCTGACCGCGATAGTTGTAATGCTCGAGAATTTCCTGGCCGATGAGTTGACCCTCGCGATCGCAATCGGTGGCAAGCCAGACCCGCTTGGCGCTGCGCAGGGCCTCGCGAATGGCTTTGAGTTTGGCGGCTTTGTTGCCGCCCTTTGCCGGGCGAGTGCCATAAAGTCCTTCGGGCCGCAGAAGGATCGGCGACCAGCGCTTCCAGGCCGGCACAACATCTTCTGGTTCGAGCAGGTCGAACAAATGACCTTCGGCCGGGAGAATGTCTCCGTAGCGAGAACCAACTGCGGCGCGGACGTCTTTCGCCTGGCTGGATTTCTCAGTGATAACGATCTGATCAGCCATAACAGGCTCGTTTGGAAGGCTAGATGCAACAGCG
>JAPUHN010000395.1 GCA_027297685.1 Alphaproteobacteria bacterium
ACCATTCGATAGACCGGTCAGGGACGCAATTAGAGCGATCGAAAGTAACGCGAAGCCTAACCAGTCGAAGGTCGGACGCGGTCCGGTGCTTTCGCGAGTCGGCAACACATAGCTTGCCAACAGCGCAACCGAGGCGGCAACTGGCAACACGATATAGAAGGTAAAACGCCAATCGAACGCATCGATGGCCATGCCGCCGAACCATGGTCCGAGGCCGGGTCCGAGCACGAAGCTGAGGCCGAACAGCCCATTCGCCGTCGACCGCCGGTCGGGCCCGAAAACATCGTACATGGCGAGCTGGGTCAGCGGCAGGTTGATACCGGCGGCAAAGCCCTGGATCGCGCGGGCCAGGATGATCATTTCGTATTCCTGGGCCGTGCCGCCGAGCACCGAGGCGGCAACGAAAACGCCCATCATGGTGACGAACACGTGTCGCTGGCCGAACGAGCGGATCGCCCAACTGCTCACCAACATACCCGTCGTCATGGCGGCGAAAAAGCCGGTCGCCATCCATTGCGCCTGATCCTGGCCGACGCCGAATGCGCCCATGATGTCCGGCACGGCGACGTTGGCGATCGTCATCCCCGTCGACAGCGTAATGCTCGGCGTCAGCGCCGTCGCAATGATGAGCAGACGGTGGGTGCGGCCAAACCCCGATGCGCTCGCGCTAACGGCCTGGGATGTCAATTTCGATCACCACCAACATACCCGGGCGCAACATTGCCTCGTCTTGCTCCACGCTGATGCGGATCGGCAGGCGTTGCGTCACTTTGGTGAAGTTGCCGCTGGAGTTGGGGTTGGGCAGCAGCGCGAATTCGCTGGTTGCGGCCTGACCGATGCGTTCCACCTTGCCGGTGAATTCCCGGTCGGGGTAAGCATCCACGTGTAGTTTTACTGGCATGCCGGGCTCCAAGTGGCGAAGCTCGGTCTCTTTGATATTAGCCTCGACCCAGATATTGTTAGGGTCGTGAATCAGCATCAGGCGTTGGCCCGGGCGAACGAACTCACCCTTTTCGATAAAGGTTTGCGAGGCGACGCCGTTCAACGGGCTACGGATTGTCCGGTCTTCGATGTCGAGCACCTGGCGGTCGCGCTGGGAGGCTACCTGCGCTTCCTGAAAACGCAAATTTTCCAGCAGGCTTTCGTTGACCCGGATTTGCTGCCGGTCGGCGTCTGCCTCGCGCGCGTCGGCCTGCGCCGCCGCCAGGTTGGCCACCGCGACTTGGTAGCGTTCGTCGGACCGGCTGAGTTCGGCGTGCGCCTGGTCGAGGCGTTGTTGGGAGACGACCCTTGTCCTGGTCAGCGATTTGATTCGTTCGAAATCGGTGCGCGCTAGGTCGCGCTGTTGGTCACTGGCTTTGACCGCCGCCCGGGCAGCCCGCACCCGCGAGGCGGCCGCTTCCTTGCGGCTCCTTGTCTGGGCGTCGACCATCGTTGTCTCGGCCGAAATCTGTGCGCGTTGCGCACCAATCGCCAAAAGGCGGGCATCCAATTCGTCGAGTTTCAGTTTGGCGTCGCGAGCATCGATGGCGACCAGCAAGTCGCCGACCGCAATTTGGTCGCCTTCGATGATCGGCAGTTCGGTAACCCAGCCGCTGACCCGGCTGCTGACGGAAATCTGATCGGTGGTTATGCGCGCGTCGGTTTCGGTAATTTTGGCCCACTGACTGAACGCCCAATTTCCGGCCCAGGCCAGCAGAACGAGCGCAACCCCAATAACGATACTATTGCGAATAACCTGACGTATACGCCGCCCGCGCTCGCCGCTACTTTCGAAGGACGGGCTGCTGCTGAGCGGTATTTCGAGGCGGCTGTCGTCTGGCATAACCTCCTGCGCCTTTCACGTTTCAATTTGGCCCCCTGTTTCGGTGTGCCAAGTTGAAACGTAGCGCGCATAGGTTTGGTGAAACTTGTCCTAGATCAATGGGAAACGGCGGTTCTAATCACCGATAGCTGAACTTTTGCTTTTAACCCAACCCAGAAATTCGAGGTTCTTCGGCAGTCATAAAAACTACGACTCTGGAGAACCACCGCAGCAGTGCGTACAGACAGAAAGACTAGTTAGTCGGTCTGCACCTCAGGAACGTACTTGCGTGATTGGTAGGGGATCCAGCGGGTTATTCTTTTGTCGCCCAGGCGCTGCAGCTTGTCATACCAATATTGAACGGTTTCCGCGTAAAACTGGGCGCGGATTTGATTGACCGATTGCAGGTGAACTTGCGCTTCCGCCAGGCGGGCGGGAAGATCGCCGGCAAGCCAATCCATGTTGGTGTCGTCGTACAATCGTCTGCAAGACGACTATGTTGGATCGCGTTAAGGACGCCGCTTATTGCATGGGGCGGTATGAAGACACGGGACGAAATTTTCACGAAATTGATTTAGATCAATGCGCTAGCGCTGCAAATGCAAATCACTTGCATACGGCGAGTGACTACGTTTAGCCGCGTTTGCGAATAATTATCATTAACAATTTTGGCACCAAGCAATGAAACCGGTCGTGAAGAAAACCGCCCTCGCCAGCATCGTCGTTGCGGGCATCGCTGTCGCAACCGCCATGGCCGCTGAAGAAGCCTCCTTAAACGTCGGAGAAGTAAACGTTTATTCCTATCGCCAACCGTTCTTGGTGCAACCGTTGTTCGAAGCCTTCACCGCACAGAGCGGCATCAAAGTAAACGTCCTTTTCGCCAAGACAGGGCTGGTGGAAAGGTTGAAGCAGGAAGGGGCAAACAGCCCGGCTGACCTAATTTTCACCGTCGACGTCGGCCGCTTGAGCGAAGCTTACGCCGCCGCCCTGACGCAACCGGTCGTATCGCCCGCGCTGGCGGCCGCGATCCCCGATATTTACCGCGAGCCCGATGGTCATTGGTACGGCCTCACCCGCCGCGCGCGGATAATCTACGCCTCGAGAGATCGGATCGCTCCCAACGAGGCACCGAAAACATATGAAGAATTGGCCGATCCGAAATGGCGCGGCCGCATCTGCACCCGCTCGGGCAATCACGTCTATCAAGTCGGATTAACCGCGGCGATGGTGGCTCACTATGGCGAAGCGAGAACCGAGGCCTGGCTTAAGGGCATCAAGCAAAATTTGGCCCGCAAGCCGCAGGGAAACGACCGGGCCCAAGTTAAAGCGATAAAAGAAGGTGAGTGCGATATCGCCTTGGGAAACCACTATTATTATGTCCTGATGCAGCAAAACAAAGAACAAGCGGCCTGGGCCAAAGCGGTCTATCCAGTGTTCCCGACAATCGGCGGCTCAGGGACCCATGTGAACATCTCCGGCATGGCGTTGACAAAGGCCTCTCCAAACCAAGAAAACGCAGTGAAATTAATGGAATTTCTCGCCGGGCCGATGGCACAACAGATGTACGCCGAACAAAATTATGAGTATCCGATTCTCGACGGTGTTCCGGAAACCAGCGCTCTCAAGGCGATGGGTCCGATGATATCCGATAGTCTGCCTTTGGCCGATATATCGCGCCATCGCTCGGCGGCGATCAAACTCGTCGATAAAGTCGGCTATAACGACTAAGCGAGTTTCGCAGGTTTTCCCCTGTTACCAAGCGATCCAACGTGACCACAGGCCCGCACCATAAGGTATCGCAGGGCACGTCGCGGGTCTGGCTGATCGGCGGCATCGTCGTCGCTGCGATCGTCGCCGCGCCGATACTCGCAATCGCTTGGATTGCGATGTTTCCAAGCGAGAATATTTGGCCGCACCTGATTTCGACGGTCTTACCGCGTCAAATCGCAAACACCGCCATGCTGATGCTGGGAAACGGTATCGGCGTACTGGTTATTGGCGTCACAGCAGCCTGGCTGGTGACCACTTGCCGGTTTCCGGGGCGCCCGATCTTCGAATGGGCGCTCCTGCTGCCGTTGGCGGTGCCAGCGTATATCGTCGCATTTGTCTACACCGACATCTTCGAATTTGCCGGACTGGTGCAAACCAGTCTTCGCGCCCTGTTCGGCTGGCAATCGGCCAAAGATTACTGGTTTCCGGACATCCGCACGTTGGGTGGCGCCATGTTCGTCATGTCGTCGGTGCTGTACCCGTATGTTTATCTGTTGGCGCGCGCTACGTTCCAGGAACAATCGGTGTGTATGCTCGAAGCGAGCCGGGTGCTCGGCCGCGGGCCCTGGCGGACTTTCTTCACCGTCGCCTTGCCGTTGGCACGGCCCGCGATCGTCGTGGGATTGGCATTGGCGTTGATGGAAACCCTGGCCGATTTCGGTACCGTCGACTTCTTCGCCGTCAACACATTGACTGTCGGTGTCTTCAACGTCTGGCTCAATATGGGTAACGCCGGCGGCGCAGCGCAAATCTCTTTGGTCACCTTGGCGTTTGTGCTCGCTTTGTTGGCGCTTGAACGTGTCGGCCGGCGCGGACAACGATTTCACCACACATCGACCCGGTACCGGCCAATGCCACCTTTCGAATTGCGCGGGTTGCGCGCCGCCGGCGCCATAACGGTCTGCGCGTTGCCGATCATCGCCGGCTTCATCGTCCCCGCCCTGGTGTTGTCTCGCCACGCCATTGTTCACTTCGAAGAATCGTGGACCCCGGCCTTTTTCGGATTTGCGCGCAACAGCATTTTGCTGGCAACCTGCGCCGCCGCGGGCGCCGTCGCTTTGGCGATATTCCTCGCCTATGGCCGCCGCATTGCCGGACACACAGTGTTTGGCGCCCTGTCGCGTGTCGCCATGCTGGGCTACGCGGTCCCGGGTGCGGTTCTGGCAATCGGCGTCATTATCCCGTTGGCTCGGTTCGATAATGCGGTCGATCTGTTGGCGCGCGATGTATTTGGCGTTTCCACCGGGTTGCTTTTGAGCGGTACGGTGTTCGCCGTCATTTTTGCCTATATCGTTCGTTTTCTTGCCGTCGCCCTCGGCGCCGTCGAAGCCAGCCTCACCAAGATACGTCCGACCATGGATATGGCGGCCCGCACCCTGGGTTCCGGACCCGGGGAGACCTTGCGGCGGGTTCATCTGCCGCTTGTTCGCAGCAGCGTATTGGCGGCCGCAACCATCGTGTTCGTCGATAGCATGAAAGAATTGCCAGCGACACTGATCCTACGGCCGTTCAATTTCGACACTCTGGCCACCCATGTTTTTCAGTTCGCCTCGGACGAACTCCTCGAGCAGAGCGCGCTGGCGGCCTTGACCATTGTCATCGCCGGGGTGGTGCCGGTGATTTTACTGAGCCGCGCCATTCGCTCGGCGCATCCCGCTGGCCGGGCGCCGAGCTTCTATAGCGAACCCCTACCCGCTCAGGCTGGTGTCGGGGATTAGCGGGTGTCCCCTAAACGATAGTCGAGCTGAATTTTCGGACAACCACCGAGCGAAGGCGGTCTCCATATTCGTGACCTAGACTGAATGCGATGTCGAAGGCGCCGCATGTCATCATTGTCGGCGTGAAGTCGGCAGCGGTCATGATCGCCTGGCGCGACGGCCGCTTTGCAGCGTCTGTCAAACGTCGTAATTAGGAGTGCCCGCTGTTCCAATTAGCGCGGATATTACTCAAGGTACTGCTTGCGGAGCCCGCAACACGACCAGGATGGGGGGATAAAAGATGACGATTTTGAAAGACCAGCGCGTTATCGCGATCGAGGAACATTACTACGACGACAATGTGACAGCGCATTTCGAAGGTCTCGATGCCCGCACCGGTGGCTTTGTTCGCGAAAACCTTGAAGAGGTGGGTGAAGCGCGCATTAGGTCGATGGACGAGGCTGGAATCGATGTCCAGGTGTTGTCACACGGTGCGCCCTCGACACAAAAAATGGATGCGGAGACCGGTGTCAAAGTTGCAACTCTCGCTAATGACGGACTTGCCGAACTGATCTCGGCACACCCGGACCGCTTCGCTGGCTTTGCCGCACTACCCACCGCGGATCCCAAGGCTGCGGCTGATGAGCTCGAACGCGCGGTGAATAAGTTGGGGTTGAAGGGCGCCATGATTCATGGCCTGACCGGCGGCGAGCATTTTTTCGACAAGAAGCAGTTCTGGCCCATTTATGAGCGCGCCCAGGCATTGGACGTACCACTCTACATACACCCGGCCAATCCGCACCCGGCCGTCGTCGACGCCTATCTAAAAGACTATGCCGAGGCTTTTCCGGGCATCGTCAATGCCGGCTGGGGATTTACCATGGAAACCGCGACAGCGGGCATCCGCATCGTCCTTTCCGGCGTTCTGGATGAGTATCCGGATGTAAAGATCATCCTCGGCCATCTCGGCGAAACCTTGCCATTTCTTCTTTGGCGCATCGATATGGCGGTGAACCGGCCGGGCAATGATGGCGTGGCGTTTCGCGATGCATTCTGTTCCCACTTTTACATCACGACCAGCGGCTTTTTCGCAGACCCAGCACTTTTATGCTGTATTCAGGAAATGGGGGTCGATCGTATTCTCTTCGCTATCGATTACCCGTTTGTATCTAACGAGCCCGGACCAGCTTGGATGGAGCGCCTTATGCTGAATGCAGACGATAAGGCGAAAATTCTGCACAGCAACGCTGAAAAAATGTTGGGTCTTTAGCGCTCTCGAAGCCGTTCGACCTTACGTCCTTGATTGATCCGCCCGACGGCGATCAGCGCCTGCCTGGTCAGACAATTGCAGATAATAGACCGTTCAGGATGCCGGGCGTTTCCTCAATGCTCGTGGCGGCGTCCACCACCACCGACGGAGCGCTACCGGAACTCTGCCATTCGCACAACTCCTGCAAAATCCGCTCTGTGGAGGTCTGACCAAGAATATCGGCGCCCGATGTCTCCAAGGGGATTTGGCCGTCAATCATTGTCGATTCCCGCTCCGGGAACATCTCACCGTAGACCCCGCCAGCGACTGCGGGCCCCGCGACGATGGCATAAAGCCCCCGTCCATGGTCGGTACCGAAGTCGCCGTTGCCCCGCAATTGGCGGCCGAAATCCGTCGACACACTGAACACCATGTTGTCGAGGTGCGCGCCGTTCAGGCCGGCAATCTCACTCGTCGCCGTGTCCAGTCCACCAGCCGTGCCGAACAAATCGCTCAGGTTGCCGGTAATCCGAGAATATTCGTTGTTGTGCGTATCCCAGCTATCGTAGCGCATTGAGACGACCGCTTGGTCGAATATGTCGGAAAGCAATGTCAGATCGTAAAGATTGCGGCATTGCTGGGCGAAGTGGCCCGAATTCAGCGCTAATCCACTCAAGCTCACAGGAAGCGCGCCGCAGTCAGTCAGCCGAGAATCAACCGTGTCACCGAAGGTGCGAAGCGCATTGCTGTGCTGGAAGAACTTACGATAGGGCCAGTCCACCGGCTTGCCGCCGATTTCCTGTTCCCGCCCGGCGTAATAGGCCTTCAATGCTCTTGTCATGATCTTGGTGCGTTCGCTTTGTGCGGGATCGACGTTCGGCAGCCCAATATTCCTGGTGTCGCGCGCATGTACGACCTGGTCCAAACGCATGCCTTCCGCGGCGCCGTTGCAGAAGACGGAAATCTCGTGGCTAAGCTCGATTGCATTTTTGCCGGGAAGACTATTCTGAAAGTTGTAATCGACGAGGCGACCACCCCAACCGTCACGGTCGTAGATGAGTTGCCCGAATTCCGGTTCAGCCACATT
>JAPUHN010000396.1 GCA_027297685.1 Alphaproteobacteria bacterium
TCTTGTCGCCGATGAGGAGGTCGATGAACTTATCGACGTCGAGCGGCGAACGACCTTGAACGCTTTGGCCAGCGTCAAACTTAGCCCCATGAGAAACGGCACCTTGGTGTCCATGGAAGCTCAATATGTGATGCGGTTCAGGACCCGTGAATTCGGCAGGAACATTACGCCGCGCTCGCTCGACCAAACCGTGGATTTCGGAAGTGACGGGCAGGCCAGCATTACAGAGGAAATCCGCCAAGGGGCGACGATGAAGTTGGCCACTATAAACTGCCGGCCGACCGGAGCGCTTGAACGGCAGATCGTCGCGGTTCTTGGGGTGCCCAGCAGCTAGGACCTTTTCCGGTCGCGGGGCTGTCCATGTTCCACCCCACTACACCTGTTATAATATCTCTTTGACGAACCGATCTCGGGTTGTCGTTTCGGAGGAGAGGAACATGTCCGGAGCACCGTATGATCCGGCTGCATTCCGTAATTTCGAACATGAAGGTTGGGAACGCCTGAGCCACGGATATCATCGCCACTGGGAGGCGCTGACCACTCAGGCGGTACCCCGATTGCTGGCGAGTGCTGACGTGGCCAAGGGAATGCACGTTCTCGATGTCGCGTGCGGGCCGGGCTACGCCTCTGGCGCGGCGGCCGCGTGGGGGGCGACGACAGTAGGCATCGACTTCTCTGACAACATGGTTGCGTTGGCGAAAACCAACTTTTCCGAGCTCGACTTCCAAACCGCCGACGCCGAAGAATTGCCCTTTCCCGATGGCAATTTCGATGTGGTGTTGATTAACTTTGGCGTGCTGCACTTTCCCGACCCTGACACGGCGCTGGCCGAGGCCTATCGGGTACTTAAATTGGGCGGCCGCCTGGCCTTCACGAACTGGGCCCGATCGGAAGAGTCGGCGATCACTATCGCCATGAAAGCGATCGCCGACAAGGGTTCGCTCGAGGTCGGCCTGCCGACCGGTACGCCCTTGTATCGTTTTGCCGATCACGACGAATGTAAGGCCGTGCTTGGCGGCATTGGCTTCACCAATACCACCTGCGCCGACTTAACATTTACTTGGCGATTGCCACGGCCGGATATGCTGATGGAGACGTTTCAGCAGGCAACCGCACGAATGAGCGGGTTGTTGGGCGCGCAAGACCCCGAAGTGCTGCCCGACATCTCGGCGGCCATGGCCGAGGGGTGCGCGCCCTACGATCAAGGTAGCATCACGATATTGCCAATGCCCGCCGTACTAACCGTCGGCACAAAGGGCTGAGGCTGTAGCGCTAGCATTGCGCATTCAGATTTGCTGATGTGTTGATAACAATCATCTTCTCTTGTGTCATGTCCGTCATGGTGTGGTGGATACCACCGACGCCATAACCGGATGACCGGCGTCCGGCAAACGGCATCCAATCGACGCGGAAAGCAGAATGCTCATTGACCATGACGGCGCCAGCCTCGAGCCGGTTCGATAGGTCAAACGCCCGGTCGAGATTTTTTGTGTAAACCGCCGCTTGAAAAGCCAAGGGCAATCCGTTCGCCCGCGCCACCGCGTCGGCCACGTCGTCGAAGCCGTAGATGCAGCAAACCGGCCCAAATACTTCCAGGGTCGAAATGTTTGCGTCCGCAGGCGGTTCGAGGAGGATCGTCGGGTCATACACCCGCTCGGTGAGCCGTGTGCCACCGGCAAGGATTTGCGCGCCACCAGATACCGCTTCGTCTACCCAATTCGCCACACGGTCGACTTCCCGAGGCAGAATCAGTGGCCCGACGTCAGTTTCGGCCGCGGTTGGATCACCGGTCACCAATTGTCCGACTTTATCGGCGAACGCGTTGCAGAATTCATCCCTGATGCGGTTGTCGACGAAGATCCGCTGAACCGAAACACAGACTTGGCCGGCATGATAGTAACCGCCCTTAACGAGTGATGGGATCGTTTGGTTCAGATCGGCGTCGTCGCAGACAAGGACTGGCGCCGCGCCGCCGTGCTCTAGTGCGCAGCGGGTTCCTGGAGCCAGTTTAGAGCGCAGATACCAGCCGACCCGCGACGAGCCGATGAAGCTGAAGAAGGCGACCCGGGGGTCAGTTACCAAACGCTCGGCGGTCGGAATATCGCAAACACAGACCTGACACCAAGCTTCCGGTAGTCCCGCTTGGTGGAGCAGATCGACGAATTTCAAGCACGACAACGGCGTTGTGTCGGCTGGCTTAACAATGACCGGGCAGCCGGTGGCGATAGCAGGCGCCACCTGGTGGACGATCAGGTTGAGCGGGTGGTTGAAGGCGCTAACAGCAACCACGGGTCCAATCGGCTCCTTGCGCGTGAAGGCCAGACGTGACGCGCCAGCCTCGGTCAGGTCCATCGGAATTTCCTGTCCGTGCAAATCAGCGATCCCCTCGGCGGCGAGTTCAACCCCGTTCACTGCGCGCTCTGCTTCGATGCGTGCATCGGTCAGTGGCTTGCCGCCTTCGCGCGCGATCAAAATTGCGAAGTCCTCGGTTCGGTCACGCAGCAGGGTAGCGAGCCGGCGCAACACTTCGATGCGCCTGTAGGCCGGTAGCCAGCCGTCACGGTTTTCGAACGCCGCTGTGGCGCGCGCCAGCATCGCATCGACTTCGGACCACTCGGAATAGGGTAGCTCGTCGATGATAGCGCCGTCATATGGCTGCTCGACGGTCAGTTGGCTCGCTTCGGTCATGGTGATCGCTCCCCTCGCATTTAAATGAGGCAGACGCGTTCTGCCAATTCGTCGATCAAGACACGTTTGTTTTCGCTGTAGTCGATTGGGGCCTCGACAACGTGGACGCCGCCGTCGCGGAAACAGCTTTCGAGGGTTGGCACTAATTCCTCGGCCGCGCCGATGCGGTGGCCGACCGCGCCATAGCTGTTGGCGTACTGAACGAAATCGGGATTGCCGTATTCAAGCCCCCAGTCGGGAAGGCCAGCGTCCTCTTGTTTCCATCGAATCATGCCGTAAGAATCGTCGCGCAAAATTAGTACAACCAGATCTAGGCCAAGGCGCACCGACGTTTCCAGTTCCTGGCTGTTCATCATAAAGCCGCCATCGCCACATATCGCCATCACTCTTCGGTCCGGGTACAGCATTGTCGTCATCATCGCCGATGGCAGGCCGGCCCCCATTGTCGCCAACGCGTTGTCGAGCAGGACCGTGTTCGATTGCTGGGTCAGGTAGTTGCGGGCAAACCAGATCTTGTAAGTACCGTTGTCGAGGGCAATCACGCCATCGGGCGGCATCACGGCTCGCACATCGGCGACGATTCGCTGGGGCAGCATTGGAAAGGCCGGATCATCGGTTCGTTCCGCAATATGCGCCAGCACCTCTTCGCGCACTCGCATAAAGTAGGCGAAATCGTGTCCCGGCTGGGGCTCTAACCGTTCGGCGAGGCGTTGGAAACTCGACGCTATATCACCAACCAACTCAAGCTGAGGGAAATAGACTTCGTCGACCTCTGCGGTGCTAAAATTGACGTGGATAACCTGTTTGCCGCCGTGCTCCATGAAGAAGGGTGGTTTTTCGACCACATCATGGCCGGCGTTTATCACCAGGTCGGCACGATCTATGGCGCAGTGCACATAGTCGCCCGCCGATAACGCCGCCGTACCGATATACAGATCGTGGAACCGACCGATCACGCCCTTGCCCATTTGAGTGTTGAAATAGGGTATCCGGGTTTTGCCGACAAAGGCTTCGAGCGCCTCGATAATGCGTTTCCTATTCGCGCCGGCGCCGACGAGCAGAAGTGGATATTTGGCGGACCGAATCATTTCGACTGCCTGGTCGATAGCAACGTCGTCACAGTGTGGCCGGCGCGGCGAGGTCGGTGCGAACAGTGGTTGGTCGTCCACACGTTCAGCGGCGATGTCCTCGGGCAATTCAATATGAACGGCGCCCGGCCGTTCCTCCTCAGCCAAGCGAAACGCTTCGCGCACAACGCTGGGGATGGTATTGCCATTGACGATTTGCTTGGCGAATTTGGTGATCGGCCGCATCATCGATACCACATCGACAATCTGGAAACGGCCTTGCTTGCTGGCCTTGATGGGTTTTTGGCCGGTGATCATCATCATCGGCATGGCGCCGAGTTGGGCGTATGCCGCCGCTGTCACGAAGTTGGTTGCGCCGGGGCCGAGCGTTGCAAGGCATACCCCAGCCTTGCCGGTCAGACGCCCGTAGGTAGCGGCCATGAAGCCGGCGCCCTGCTCATGGCGGGTCAATATAAGCCGGATACTCGAGGTGCGGAGGGAATCAAGGAAATCGAGGTTCTCTTCGCCGGGAACCCCGAAGATGTACTCTACGCCTTCGTTTTCCAACGCCTTGACCAACAGATCCGACGCCCGAATCTGGCTATCGTTGGCGATTGTCCCTGAGACCATTGGTTCGAGGTTACTCATCGTGTGCTCCTTCGTCGTCGGCTGTTTCGCCTAGGCGGCATTTCGCGGCGCATATTCCGGGCGCACGTCGGGGACTGGGTAGCGCTCATTTAGCGGGATCGATTTGCCGTCTCCCCGGGCGATCCTGAAATGATAGCGCTTAAGCGCGCGCGGATGCGTGACACCGCAAGAAAGTATCGGACCTGGTGCATTTCTCTCTGGAAATTCCCTGTTTGCTTATATTCCTTGCACAGCGTCGGTGCCGTCGCGCAGCCCAACCGCTCTGCGGCTCCGACGGGTAGATTACCGCGTACGATCTGCCGTGTCAGACTTGATATTTGACGGCGTCAGCCAATACCCGGCGCGCCATTTGTAGCGGGCGCGATAGTGAGTTTTGGCGGAGTCCGTGTCTTGCTCGATGGTGCCGATCACATCCTGGAGTTGATCAACATTGACATCGTTTACCAGGACTGGATCGATCGCTGCTGTGTTCATCGTTATATCTTGCCTCCTTATGATGAAAAAAATTACTCGGTGCCGGAACGGCTTGCGTTGTGTTTATATGCGGGCGTCAAGTCTGTGGCTTCAACAGGGATGGTGGCGTGATGGGGCGTACAGTATTGCGTGTGGGTACGATCGTTTTCGGTGCTGTGTTGGCGGTGTCGAGCGCGGCCGCCCAACAGCAGCCGTTCTATGATTTTCGCGCCTGCGACGGTGAGGTATCGAGCTTGGCGCTTGGCACGATCCCCCAAACCGATGCGTATGCAGTCGATATTTTCGATCCGACCGAGGCGGCCCTTCGGTTTCGCGATATTTTTCTGGCCGAGCTCGGCGAGGCTGCCAAGGCAACGCACGAGGACGGCAATCTAGTATTCAGTTTCCGGTCAGAGTCGATTTTTCGGGGGATAACCTCGCGCGCCCAAGTAAACCCGACCTATCGCGGCGACCAAGGCACGCCGAGTTCGTCAGCGCGAACCGACGAGGACGAAACACGCCAGCTTATTCGTAACGACCGCCGCGCGCGCCGCGACGCGACGACGGCAAGTCGGCAGATCATTATCGAAGCAGAGCTGCGTAACAAAGAGACCCAACGGGTTATCTGGTTGGCCACGGTGCGTTGCCGGCCCCTGACTACCGACCGCAATGCATTGATGAAATTCGTCTCCGAAGTTTTCGTCGAAAACATGGGCGCGGCAGTGAAGCAAAAGGCGTTCTAGAAGCGCGATCAAGGGAAGAGGGAATTGAGAATGGTCCCATTGGCCGCAAAGCCGGAACCGGTAGTTGTCGATTTAACTCAGACCGCGCTGGTCGTCGTCGATATGCAGAACGCCTTCCTCTCGAAGGGCGGCATGTTCGACTTGGCGGGCTTCGATCTGTCTGGCGCGGCGAAGGCTATCGAGGTCAACCAACACCTGTTGGCGACGGCCCGCGCCGCCGGCGTGAAAGTGGTCTACCTGCAGATGACCTACCGCGCCGATCTGAGCGATGCCGGCGGACCGTCTTCGCCCAATTACCACAAGGAACTGGGTATGGTGATGATGCGCGACCGTCCCGAGCTGGCGGGCACACTGATTACCGAGAATACCTGGGACTGGCAGATCGTCGATGAATTGATGCCGCAGCCGGGCGATCATGTGATCACCAAGTCGCGCTACAGCGGTTTCTGGGGAACCAACCTGGACAGTTATTTGCGCGGTGAGAATATTCGCTATCTTCTGTTCACCGGCGTCGCCACCAATGTTTGTGTCGAGAGCACCGCGCGTGATGCGTTTTTCAGCGAGTACTGGCCAATCCTGGTCGAGGACGCCATGAACCACTCTGGTCCCGATTTCAACCGCCAAGCGACCTTGTGGAATTTCGAGCACGTCTTCGGCTGGGTGACCACATCCGACGACCTGACTGCGGCGCTGTCGGCCGATTCGAACCGTTAGAACGCAGCGGAATTGAAATTATCGCCTGAGTTTAGGCAGCATCCAGCATGATCAGAATTATTACCATCGGTTTTTTGATCGTTGCTGCAACGGCCTTCGGCGTTGCAGGTTGGAATTTGCCATTTGTGGCCGTTGATGAGGCGCAGGCTGCCCAAAACGATGTGCAGCGAGCCGCGGAAGAAGCCGAGTTTGGGGCCGAGCGGGTACGGGAAGATGAAAATCAGGAAATCCGCGACGCCAACGAGCAGGCGCAAAGAACCCTGTATCTCAACCGCGAGGAAGCACAGCGCGGTGAGCAGGCCGCCGAAACAGATCGACGGCGTACGCAACGAAAAGCGCGCTTGAAGGCGCTTATAGCGCGCTAACCTGACCGCGTATCTCTGCACGCACCGTATCGGCCGCAGCCAACATTGGCTGTGGTAGCGAATCTCTACCGCCGTCTAAACTCTCCCAGGATCGAGATACGGATGACGGTCGAACACGATATCGAAAAAACGCCGGCTGAAATCGACGGTCTGCTCTGCGCCTATCTGCTCGATGGGGAGGGCGGCGGAAAAGCGCTCGATTGGACCGGTGTGCGGGCGTGGAAGCCGAGTGACGGGCTGTTGTGGGTGCATTTGGATCGTATGGCGAAACCTGCTCGGGACTGGCTGCTCAAAGAGAGCGGTATTGCGAAGGTCGTCGACGAGTCGCTCCTCGCCGACGAAACCCGGCCGCGCATTCTGACTGAAAAAGACGCTCTGGTCGTTTTTCTACGCGGGGTAAACTTGAACCCTGGCGCTAACCCGGAAGACATGGTCGACGTGCGCTGCCACATCGAAGCGAACCGGATCGTTACCCTGCGCGATGCCCGGCTGATGGCAATCAAAGATCTGCGCGAGGCTATTGACCGTGGCGCTGGCCCGAAAACCTCGGGCGAGTTCCTGGTGCGCATGGCCGACCGGCTGATCGACCGGATGAGTTCGGTGATCACCGAGATCGACGAGGTGCTCGATGATCTGGAACATTCGGTGCAACAAATGGCGTCCGCCGAGTTGCGCAATCGGCTCCGCCGCACACGGCAGATCTCTATTATGTTGCGGCGCTATCTGGCGCCCCAGCGTGACGCTGTGTTGCGCCTGCAGGTCGAACGCCCGACCTGGTTGAGCGACCTCGACAGCGCCATGTTGCGGGAGGTCGCCGATCGGACGACCCGCTATGTCGAAGATTTGGAAGCAGCGCGCGAACGTGCAGCGGCGGTGCAAGAGGAATTCAATTATCAGATCTCGGAGCGCATGAACCGGACCATGTACGCGCTGACGGTAGTCGCCGCGATCTTACTGCCGCCGAGCCTGGTTGCTGGGCTGTTTGGCATCAATGTTGGCGGCATGCCCGGTATCGACAATAACGCGGCGTTTTGGATCGTTGTTGCGGCGGTCGCTGTACTGGCGGTCGTTGAGTACATTTGCCTAAGAAAGCTGCGATGGATATGACCTATTATGTGGCACCGGCTGGCTTGGGCGCGGAGCCAGCGTAGTGGACAGTTTGATCGATGTGACGGCGCTCGAAATCTACGCCGAGAGCGCGCGCGGGTGGATCTCGACAGAGCTCTTGACGATAGCGGCGCTGTGGCAGGCCGGGGTTATTGTTGTCGCCTTCGGGGCGGCGCTCCTGATGACACCGCCATTCCGCGGATGGTTGCGACGGCGGGTCGACGAAGCTGCCGACGAATCCCGTTTATCATTTGTTTGCAGCACTTTCATTAATCTAGTTACGCCCGTTCTTTGGGTGATTTTGCTATGGCTCGCGGTGGAAATTGCCGACCGGTCGGAATGGCCGAACAAGCTGTTGTCGATCGTCGTCAGCCTGGTCAACGCCTGGATCGTTATCCATCTGGTATCGAGATTTGTGACCGATGCGGCATGGACGCGATTCATTGCCGTGACAATCTGGGTAGTTGCGGCGCTCAACATCGTCGAGCTCTTGCAACCGGCATTGAACCTGCTCGACGGAATCGCCCTGCAAGTCGGCACCGTGCGTGTAACGGCGCTGTCGCTCGCCAAGGGGATGTTTACCTTGGTGGTGCTGCTTTGGCTGGCCAATCTGGTCTCCGGCATTCTGGAGCGCAGAATCCAAAATCTGCCGACCCTGACGCCGTCGATCCAGGTGCTGTTCGCCAAGCTACTCAAGATATCGCTGATTGTCATCGCTGGAGTGGTTGCCATCGATGCCGTTGGCATCGACCTGACCGCATTTGCCGTGTTCGGCGGCGCCTTGGGTGTCGGCATCGGATTCGGCCTGCAGAAAATCGTCGCCAACTTTATCAGCGGCATCATCCTGCTGTTGGACAAGTCGATAAAGCCCGGCGACACTATCGGCGTGTCGGGGACCTATGGCTGGATCCAGTCACTCGGCGCGCGCTACGTCTCGGTGATCACCCGCGACGGTATCGAGCACCTAATCCCCAATGAAGAACTGATCACCACACGGGTCGAGAACTGGTCGTTCAGCAACCTGCGTATTCGACAGAAGATCCCGGTAGGGGTTTCTTATTCGTCCGACGTTCGCGCCGCGATCGAGATGTGCGTCGAGGCCGCCGCCGCAAATCCGCGTGTGCTCGCCTCTCCGAACCCGATTTGTCTGTTGAAGGGCTTCGGCGACAGTTCGGTCGATCTCGAAGTGCGCTTCTGGGTGGTCGATCCGCAAAACGGTCTGTCTAACGTGAAGAGCGATATACTGTTGGATATATGGGACCGTTTCCACGAGAACGGTATTCAGATTCCGTTCCCGCAGCGCGATCTGCATTTGAAGTCGGTCGCGCCCGAGGTGCGGGCAGCAGGCCTCCAACCGATCGCCAACCCGCCGGAGTAAAGCCCCGTCAATCCGGCAACCCGGCGCCTCGAAGGGCGGCGACCTCGTCATCCAACGCGCGTTCATAGCTGCCCCGCGCAATTAAATTATCTTGTGGCGTCAACAAGCGAAGATGCTTTTCTCCCCGCGCCGCAGCGAGCCACGCCCCGAGAATCCGGGTCCCATTCATCCGATTGGTGCGGGTCGCGGAAAAATATCGCGGCCATTTCCGGCCGACAATGGTCACCGATGCGAGCGGAGGACTCGCACCAGAATTAATCGAGGATCTCGCTTAACGAAGGTGTTCGCTACATCGATTTAAAGCACCGCAGCACGGCGTCTCGCGATGCCTTCGCGACCTCCGCGACGTAGCCCTCTTTGTAGGGCATGGCGAAATTATGAGACGCCCCGGCGTGGGTCACGATGTCGGCGTTGGGTCGGCCGGCGTAAGCGGCTTTGATCGCGTCGACCTCTTCCATAGGAATGTAAGGGTCTACTGTTTTCTATGAGTATCTAATTGTTTCGATAATTCGTTTTCTCGTTTCAATATAGCAGTTTGTATGGCATCCTCCTTATCGGATGTTTTCTTTGATTATCTTGAGTTATACGAATTTGGGTGCCCCATGGGTGCCCCGACTGAATTAGCGCTGATTTATTCGATGGCTAAACTCACGAAGCGAAAGCTGGATTCAACCACACCCCGACCAGGTCAGGATGTGCGTCTGTGGGATGACGATCCGCGTGGTTTTGGCGTTCGCATCAAGCCAAGCGGGGTAAAGACTTTCTTCGTTCAGTACAGAAGTCTTGTTACCGATAAGAAGGTCAGGTATTCGATCGGTCAGTATGGTCGCTTGTCACTGGACGAGGCCCGCACAAAAGCGAAGAAACTCTTAGGGTCCGTCGCGGATGACCATGATCCGTCCCTCGAAAAGAGGCAGGCAAAGCAAGAAGCACGTTCAACCGCCCGCGCGATCGGTGAACTCTGCGAAGATTACATGCGTGATGCCCATGCTGGCATCGTGCTTTATCGAGGTCGACCCAAAAAACCCACCACGCTGGCAATCGACGAAGGGCGCATACGGCGCCACATCAATCCTTTGCTTGGCCACCGGCTGGTCAAGGAGGTTACATCCACTGACATCACGGTGTTTATGCACGATGTGCGCACCGGCAAAACCGCCA
>JAPUHN010000004.1 GCA_027297685.1 Alphaproteobacteria bacterium
GAAGGCGCAGGAGCGCATGGAGGCCGAGAAGGAAGCTGCCGAGGCCGCCGCCACGGCCGCGGCAGAAGAAGCGGCGGCGCCGGCTAAAGAAGAGGCGCCGGCTGAAGAAGAAACCGCGGCTGAGGAGGCACCGGCTGAAGAAGAAACCGCCGCTGCGGACGACGCAACTGCCGAGGAGGCTGCTGCCGATGAGGCGCCGGCCGAAGAAGCGGTTCCAGACGAGGCCCCTGCTGAAGAGGTGCCGGCTGAAGAAGCCGCTGCCGAAGAGGCGCCGGCTGACGAAGAAACCCCAGCTGAAGAGGTGCCGGCTGAAGAAGCGGCTCCAGACGAGGCACCGGCTGAAGAGGTGCCGGCTGAAGAGGCCGCTGCGGACGACGCACCTGCCGATGAGGCGCCTACCGAAGACCCGGCGGCGGAGAAAACATCCCCCGAGGACGCCGCCGAGGACAAAAAGGCCGACAAGAGCTGACGCCGGCTGCGCAGTTCGCCGGCTCAGCGGGGTATCTGACCCATGGTCGAAGATTCATCGCTGCCGATCGATGACGATCGAATATGCGTCGGTATCGTGACTGGCGTGCACGGCCTCAAGGGCCTGGTACGGGTCAAACCGTTCACCGAAACGCCTGAAGCGGTGGCCGCTTACGGTACGGTCGAAACCGAAGACGGCAGCCGCCACTTGAAGATCGAGGTCGCCAATAGGACCGGCAAGGGCCAAATTGCGGTACGGATTGCGGGCATTACCGACCGCGAGGCGGCCGAAGCGTTGAAAGGTCAACGCTTGTACGTCCGGCGCGAGCGGTTGCCGGCGCCGGGTTCCGACGAATTTTACTATGCCGACCTGATCGGTCTGGCGGTCCTACGAAGCACCGGGGTAAGCGTCGGTAATGTCCACGCGATCTACGATTTTGGCGCTGGCGATGTATTGGAAATTATCGATGAAACAGGAGCCTTGACGATGGTGCCGTTCACGCGCGATGCAGTGCCGGAAATCGACCTGGCCAACGGGCGCGTCGTTGTGGCCGACGCCTATATCGACGCTTCTGACGAGGCGTGAGGGCGCGATGAACGAGAAATCTGAAAATGGCCGGTCGTGGCACGCCGTCGTCGCGACGCTGTTTCCCGAGCTGTTTCCCGGCCCGCTTGACACCAGCCTAAGCGGCCGCGCGCTGGCAGGCGGCATCTGGCGTCTCGACACGGTGAATATCCGCGATTTCGCCACCGACCGCCATCACAGCGTGGACGACGAGCCGTTCGGCGGCGGTCCGGGCATGGTGATGCGGCCCGATATCGTCGATTCGGCACTGGCGGCGTCGGCCAATCTGGTTGACGGTGTGGCGCCGATCATCTATCTCACCCCGCGCGGGCATCCCCTCGACCAGAAACGGGTTCGGGAACTGGCGGACGGCGCCGGCGCTGTGTTGTTGTGCGGTCGCTATGAGGGAATAGACCAGCGTGTCTTGGACGCCTGGGACGTCGAGGAAATCAGTCTTGGCGACTTTGTTCTTTCTGGCGGCGAAACGGCGGCACTGACGCTATTGGACGCGGTCGTAAGATTGTTGCCCGGGGTCATCGGTGCCGCGGAGTCGTTAGCGGAAGAGAGTTTCGAAGAGGATTTACTAGAGTACCCACATTATACGCGTCCCGCCATCTGGCGCGATCGACACGGTGGCGAAAATACGGTTCCCGAAGTCCTATCCTCGGGTCACCATGGCAAGATAGCGGTGTGGCGCCGTGAACAAGCCGAAGAGATTACACGGACCCGCCGGCCGGATTTATGGGCCAAGCATACCACCCGGCATGCGGCGAGGGACCGGGCAAGGAAGTGAGCGATGAACACGTTAGAAAAATTTGAGGCCGAAGAGCTAGCCAAACACGGTGGTGCGGGCAAAATTCCGGATTTCAGCCCGGGCGACACCTTGCGCGTCCATGTGCGTGTCGTCGAGGGTGAACGCGAACGCATTCAGGCCTATGAGGGAGTTTGCATCGCGCGCAAAAACGCCGGCATCAATTCTTCGTTTACCGTGCGCAAACTGAGCTTCGGCGAAGGTGTCGAGCGCGTATTCCCGCTCTACGGACCGCGGGTCGATTCGATCGATGTGATCCGCCGCGGCAAGGTGCGTCGCGCCAAGCTTTATTATCTGCGTGGTCGCACCGGTAAGGCGGCGCGTATATTCGAGCGCACGACCGGCCACGGTATTGGCAAAAAGAAAAAAGTCGCGGTGCCGAAAACCGGAACCGCCAAGAACCCGGAAGACAAACTTGCAGCGCCAGTTGAAACGTCGGCCGAGGCGAGCGAGGAATAACCCTTCGGCACCCCTTGTGTGGGGCGTGCACGCAGTGACAGCGAACGCCCCGGACCGTAGAGTTTTGGGGCGTTATGTTTTCGAATAATCAGTTCCGCCGTTAGCGCGGACCGGAGGAGAGTGATGGCGAAATCACGTACTCTATTCGACAAGATCTGGGACTCCCATCTCGTCGACCAGCAAGAGGACGGTATCTGTCTGATCTATATCGACCGGCACCTGGTGCACGAGGTCACCAGTCCACAGGCGTTTGAAGGGTTGCGGCTTAACGGCCGCACCGTGCGCCGGCCCGACGCCACGCTGGCGGTCGCCGATCACAACGTACCGACATCCGACCGTAGCGGCGGCATCGATGATGCGGAATCGCGGCTCCAGGTAGACACATTGACCCGTAACTGCGAGGCGTTCGGCATCGAGCTGTTCGACATGAACGATGTGCGCCAGGGTATCGTCCACATCATCGGACCCGAACAGGGCTTCACCCTGCCTGGCACGACAATCGTTTGCGGCGATAGCCACACCGCCACCCACGGCGCATTCGGCGCGCTAGCCTTCGGCATCGGCACCTCGGAAGTCGAGCACGTACTGGTGACCCAGACCTTGTTGCAACGGCCGGCCAAAAACCTGCGAATAGTGGTCGATGGGGCGCTACCGGTCGGCGTGACGGCGAAGGATATGATCCTCGCCATGATCGGCGCCATCGGCACCGCCGGCGGCACCGGCTATGTCATCGAGTATGCTGGCGAAGCTATCCGAAACCTGTCGATGGAAGGGCGCATGACTGTGTGCAATATGTCGATCGAAGGCGGCGCACGCGCCGGCCTGATTGCACCGGACGCGACGACTTATGCCTATTTGGAGGGCCGCCCGATGGTGCCCAAAGGCGGCGCCTGGGAGCAAGCCGTCGCGTATTGGAAAACCTTGCCGTCAGACGACGGCGCGACCTATGACAAAGAGGTCGTTCTCGCCGCGTCCGATATCGCGCCCCAGGTGACCTGGGGCACCAGCCCGGAGAACGTGGTACCGATTACCGGGGCCGTACCCGATCCGGACAACGATGCCCGCGACGACAATCAGCGCCAGGCGTGGGAACGGTCGTTAGAGTATATGGACCTGGCGCCGGGCACCGCGATGCAAGACGTCACCATCGACAAGGTTTTCATCGGTTCGTGCACCAATGGCCGCATCGAAGATTTGCGCGAGGCGGCGAAAATAGCCGAGGGGCGTAAGGTGGCTGCCAGCGTTTACGCGATGATTGTGCCGGGCTCCGGCTTGGTCAAACTCCAGGCCGAGGAAGAGGGGCTTGATAAGATCTTCGTCGCGGCCGGCTTCGACTGGCGCGAGCCGGGGTGTTCGATGTGTCTGGCGATGAACGCCGACCGTCTGGAACCGGGCGAGCGCTGCGCATCCACCTCGAACCGGAACTTCGAGGGCCGGCAGGGCCGCGGCGGGCGCACCCATCTGGTCAGCCCGGCGATGGCGGTGGCGGCGGCTGTCACGGGCCGGCTCGTCGACGTCCGCGACTTCGTTCAGGAGTAATCCGCCGACATGGCCGATAGCCTTACCGGGATCAGTTTCCGCTATGCCGGCTTTTGGTTGCGGATGGTCGCCGGCGCCTTTGACGCCGGTATCGTGTTAATCGCGATGTGGCTGCTCGCATGGGTCTTTAATGTCGATTACGCCGCGCTCGAGCCGACCGAGGCGGAATTGAACAGTATCGCCTTGATCGAGGCAGGGTCGGTATTTGCCGGTTGGATTTACTTTGCGTCGATGGAGAGCACCGCGCCCCAGGCGACCGTTGGAAAGCTGTTTCTGGGCATCTACGTGACCGATCTCGCCGGCGAGCGTCTCAGCTTCGGCCACGCGAGTTTGCGCTATTGGGCCAAAGTCATCTCGACGGTTATTCTGTTTGTCGGCTTTTTTATGGCCGCGTTTACCCGGCACAAACAGGCATTGCACGACATTGTTGCAAGCAGCCTGGTGCTGAAGCGATAGGACGGACGAACATGGAAAAATTCACCAAGGTCACTGGCGTCGCTGCGCCGCTGCCGATGGTCAACATCGACACCGACAAGATAATTCCGAAACAATTCTTGAAAACCATCGAGCGCACCGGCCTCGGCAAGGGGCTGTTTTACGAGCTGCGCACCGACACCGACGGCAACAATACCGGTGAGTTCATCCTCGACCGAGAGCCTTACACCGATGCCAAGATCATCGTCGTCGGCGAGAATTTCGGCTGCGGGTCGTCGCGCGAGCACGCCCCCTGGGCGTTGCAGGATTTCGGCATTCAGGCGGTGATCTCGTCGTCCTACGCCGACATTTTTTATAACAACAGCTTCAAGAACGGCATGCTGTTGATCAAACTGCCGCCCGAGCAGGTCGACGAGCTGATGGCGGTCGCCAACGATGCGGAAAACCCCGAACTGACGGTCGATCTGGAAAATCAGAAAATCAGTGCGCCCAACGGCGTAACCTATGATTTCGACCTCGATCCCTTCTTGAAGCGTTGCCTGCTCGAAGGCTTGGACGACATTGGCCAGACCCTGCAAAAAGACAGCAAGATCGTCGATTACGAAAGCAAGCAGCGCCTGCAGCAGCCCTGGCTGTATAAAGCGGCATCCTAGTTGACGGCGCGCAAGTCTCGCGCTGAAATTCGAAATCACTATTGATTTGAGGAAAGACGGAAGTATGGCGGCGAACAGAAGTGTGCTGGTGTTGCCGGGCGACGGCATCGGTCCGGAAGTCATGGAGCAGGTCCAACGCGTAATCGGCTGGTTCGGCGACAAGGGCGGCGTGACCTTCGATGTCACCGAAGATTTGGTCGGCGGCGCCTGTTACGACGCCCATGGGGTCGCCATCCGCGACGAAACCATGGAAGTTGCGATGGCCACTGACGCGGTGCTGTTCGGCGCCGTCGGTGGACCGAAATGGGACGACGTGACGCGTGAGCACCGGCCCGAGGCGGGCTTGTTGCGGCTGCGCAAGGACCTCGACCTGTTCGCCAACCTGCGCCCGGCGATCGTGCTCGACGCCATGGTCGACGCCTCGACCCTGAAGCCTGAAGTGATCAAAGGCCTCGATAT
The DNA here is from genome assembly GCA_027297685.1 of Alphaproteobacteria bacterium. Classification (GTDB taxonomy): domain Bacteria; phylum Pseudomonadota; class Alphaproteobacteria; order UBA6615; family UBA6615; genus JAPUHN01. The sequence continues at coordinate 5,390 of JAPUHN010000004.1, forward strand.
TCTGATTCTGCGCGAGCTCACCTCGGGCGTCTATTTCGGCCAGCCGCGCGGCGAACAGACCCTCGAAGACGGTACCGTGCGGGTCGTCGACACCCAGGCTTATACCGAAGAGGAGATAGTGCGTGTGCTGCGCGTCGGCTTCGAGCTGGCCCGCAAGCGCAAAAATCGGCTCCATTGTGCCGAGAAATCGAACGTCATGGAAACCGGCGTGTTCTGGCGCAATATTTCCGCCCGGGTCGCGCGCGAAGAATACCCCGATGTGGATTTCGAACACATTTTGGCCGACAACTGCGCCATGCAGTTGCTGCGCGACCCCCACCAGTTCGACGTCATCGTCACCGATAATTTGTTCGGCGATATCCTGTCCGACGAGGCGGCGATGATGACCGGGTCGCTCGGCATGTTGCCGTCGGCCAGCCTCGGCAATCCCGATCCGGTCACCGGCAAGCGCCACGCTATGTACGAGCCGGTGCACGGCACGGCGCCCGACATCGCCGGCCAGGGCAAGGCTAATCCGCTGGCCATGTTGCTCAGCTTCGCCATGATGCTGCGCTACTCGTTCGATCTGGCCGACGATGCGGACCGGGTCGAAGCAGCGGTGCAGAACGTACTCAACGAAGGCTACCGCACCGGCGATATCATGCAGGACGGCTGCACCTTGGTGTCGACCGAGGAAATGGGAACGCACCTGCTGGCGGAACTCGACCGAACAGCCGACTGAAGAGTTTGCCCACAATTGACGCGGTGCCGAATAGCGGCGTAAGCTCGATCTCTCGCCGCCACAGACGGAGATAAGCGATGAAAGCAATCATGGTGACAGCCATTGCAATGGCGCTGGCGGGCGCATTTTCGGCGCCGGCGTTGGCGCAGCAGGCGAGCGAGCAGGTTGCCGCCAGCAGCAGCGGCGG
>JAPUHN010000040.1 GCA_027297685.1 Alphaproteobacteria bacterium
AGGCCAGCTACCGATGCTGTATGTTCTTCATCGACGCTTGGTTCGGGTTGTGGCGCGGCTACCGGCTCGAACTCGGCGTCGTCCGGTGGCGTCTCTGCCGGGGTCGGCGCTTCTGCCGCACCGTCTTCGAGGTTTTCAAAATCTATGCTTTCCGTGTCATCCATAATACACTCCTAGTCAATTGCTTTAGAAGACGAATCCATACTATTGAAATCATTTGATGTTTCTGATGATTTCGCTTTGGGAACCTGGTCTGTTTCAATGGCGGGATCGTTAGCCATTGAGCCAATGCCGCCGTCCGTTATCAGTTCGACAGCCTTGTTGATTTCTGACCAGGTGCGTTGCACATCGCGCTCGCTGCCGCCGTCCGCCCACAGCACGTGACAGTCGGTGGGCGACAATTGGTCGTCGGCCAAGAGAACGATTTTGCCGTCAAAGTCGTTCGCGAAACTTTCGAAACGGGGCTGCAGAGCGACGATATTTTCTGCCGATACACGCACCACAATGCGGGGCTCACCGTGAACGTCGACGAGAGTCCGAGAGATGTGACCTTCGATCTCGGTAAGCGCATTCTGGGCGGCCAACGTTGGCAGCACCTTGCGGCACACAACGATGGCGATATCCACGGCGCTTTCGTTAGCCGACTGCATATATTCGTCACGTTGCGCTGAAAGGGCATCGAACTTGGAGGACATTTCGGCCAATAAATCGGCGGCTCGTTTTTCTTCGAGGCTACTTAGTTCAGCGCGCGCTATCTGCAGGGCTTCTTGCTTGGCCGCCTCAATATCCTCTTCACAATATATGAGCGCCTGGCTTTCGATCGCTTCGGGATTGCCGAAGTCGGTCTCGAAGAGAAATCTGGTTTCCGTGCCCATCGCTAATACACCAGCTCGTCGTCGCCGCTGGAGTCAGCGATCAGTATCTCGCCCTTGGCGGCCAAATCTTTTGCAGTCTCCACTATTTCCGACTGGGCTTCGTCGACATCGCGTAGACGAACCGGACCCATTGCTTCCATATCTTCTTTCAGGATTTTGCCGGCACGCTCCGACATGTTCGAGAAGAACAGATCGCGCAGCACTTCCGATGCCCCCTTCAAGGCCATGCCCAACTTATCCTTGTTGACCCCCCGGAGCAGCGTCTGCACCGCGGTTGAGTCGAGCTTTTCGAGATCCTCGAAGGTAAACATTAGTGCCTTGATCTTTTCGGCGGATTCCCGATTTCGGTCTTCCAGCGCCGAGATGAAGCGGCTCTCGGACTGACGGTCGAGATTGTTGAAAATCTCTGCCATCATTTCGTGGGCGTCGCGCCGCTGCGTCCGTGCGAGGTTCGACATGAATTCGGTGCGCAACGTCTGTTCGACATCGTCGAGGATGTCTTTTTGTACCGATTCCATGTGCAGCATGCGCATCACGACTTCCATCGAGAACGATTCCGGCAATTCGCTCAACACCCGTGCGGCGTGATCGGGGCGTATCTTCGACACGATGACGGCAACGGTCTGGGGGTATTCGTTCTTGAGGTAGTTGGCGAGGACGGTCTCGTGGACGTTTGCCAGCTTGTCCCACATGGTGCGGCCGGCGGGACCGCGAATTTCCTCCATAATCGTGTTGACCTCTTCACCGGGCAACGCCTTGGCTAACAGGCGCTCGGTCGAGGCCATCGTACCGGTCAACGAACCGGTCGAGGAAAGCTGATCGGCGAACTCGACAAACAAACTCTCGATTACCGCGGCGTCGATGGTGCCCAGTTTCGCAATCGTTTGGGAAATCTCGCGAATCTCGTCTTCGTCCATCAGCGCGAACAGATCTTGAGCGACATCTTCGGCGACCGAGAGCATGATGATCGCAGCTTTCTCGGTGCCGTCGATGGTCCGCAAATCGGTACGTACGCGACTGTCCATGCGCTATATTTCCTAGCTTTCCTGGTACATCCACTGCCGCAGAATCGCGACCGTTTCGTCAGGGTGCTTGGTGATGATCTGGTTTATCTGATTTACTGACGACGCCTGTACCCGGCCGTCGACCTGGGAAATATCTATACCCGGTTGATATTCTTTGGTTTCGACGGCGCCATCGGCCGCTTCATCGCCATTGGTTAGCGCGTTCGCGCCTGCCGTTGCCGGGGGCGCCAATTGTCCTTGCGGGCCGGTACTGGCACCGGCTTCGAGCATACCGGGCATGGCCATGGTGTTGGCGGTCGCCGCGATATCGAAGGCGCGAGTAATCAGCGGTCTCACGACCAATAGAATGACGAGCACGGCGACGATACCGAGCACCAGCATTTCCGCAATTCTAAAGAGGTCGCTCTTCGACAGGCCCAAAAAGCCAGCGCTGGCGACGGCGACGTCTTCGACCCCGAACGGCACGAATTGCAAGTTGACGATTTCAACGACGTCGCCGCGCGCCTCGTCGTACCCGATCGCCGATTTCACCAGTGCGTCATACTTTGTCAATTCTTCCGGTGTCCGTGCAGTATACGTGCCTTCGTCGTCAACTGCGCCGTCCACGAGAACGGCAACGGTGAGCCGTTTTACGGTTCCCGTTTCGCGAACCAGCGTTGTTACTTTGCGCGAGATTTCGAAATTGACCGTTTCCTCAATCCGTCTCGAGCTGCTGCTGCTGGTGCTCGATTGATTGCCATCCAGGGCGAGGGCGCCTGGCAGATTATTGGCGACCGAGACGGAATTGTCAGGATCCGCTTCGGCGCTATCGTCTTCCTGCTCTACAGTTTGGGTAGAACGCGCTACTTGGCCATCGGGATCGTAGATCTCGTCGCTTGTCGTCACGCGATCAAAATTGATGTCGGCGGAAACTTCCGCCCGCACGCCACCGATGCCGACCGAGCGTTCAAGTAATTTCTCGATCGCTTGCGCGAGGCGCGTTTCGTATCGCTGGCGAGCCTCTTCTCCGTTCGCCCCTGAAAATGCTTCTTCGGCATTATCGCCACCGCGCGCAAGTAATCGGCCGTTGTTATCGATGACCGAAATCCGCGTGGGCTGCAGGCCCGGTACGGCGGTGGCGACCAGGTGCCGGATTGCGACGACCTGGCTGGCCTGAAGAGCCGATCCGTTGAGCCTTAGAACAACGGTAGCGCTGGGTTCCTGTTGATCGCGACTGAACACTTCACGACGCGGCAAAACGAGATGAACCCGCGCTGATTTTACCTGTCTGATTGCCGATAAGGTGCGCGATAATTCTCCTTCGAGAGCGCGGGCGTGGTTGATTCGCTGAACAAAATTTGTCGTACCGAGCGTGCTGGAATCGTCGAATATCTCATAGCCAACGGAACCTCCGTTCGGCAGGCCATCGGAAGCCATTGTCAATCGCACGCGAGCGACCTCCGACTCGGGCACATATATCTGTGTCCCACCACCGCGTATTTCGTAGGTGATGTTCTGGCCGTCGAGCCGGCTGATTATCGCACTCGAATCCTCAAGGGAGAGTTCGCTGTAGAGTAAAGACAGCTCGGATGTCGCCAGGCGCGACGTCATGAATGTGAAGAAGCCGATCATACCAACGGCGACAATCGCCAATGTCGCTATGCGGGCGGGGCCGAGCTGCCGCATGATTTGCGCAAATGAATTCAAACCGAGACCTATTCGTGAAACACCAGAAAGCCGCCGACCGGGTATTTTGGTCCGACAACTGATGAACGGTAGGAATTCGGAGTGAATAAGCAGTTAACCGGCGGCAATTATTGCCGGGTAGATAGGCAATAAATGCCACCTTTTTTCGATTTTTATTCAAATTTTAGAAAACCCGCCCCAGTTTCCCGAGACGGGTCGATATTTGGTGCACGGATATTTCGGTTCCGGACGGATGGAACTTCCGCTAGTTAGGGAGCGCGATAGTCCTGCAATCTCGTGACACGCAAGCCTCGTACGCCGTGCTTGTCGATCATCACTTGCCAAGTAAGAAACTCCTCGACAGACAGATTATAGCGCCGACACACTTCTTCGAGCGTGATCGCTCCGTTCTTGACCGCCGCGACGACCGCTGCCTTGCGCCGGACTACCCAACGTTTGGTATCCGGTGGTGGTAATTCATTTAACATCATCTGATTTTGACCGCGTTCAATCACGCTTATGTTCGTGTCGGCCTCTTGCCGGTGTGTATTTTGTCCGTCCATGGTGCTCACCACGTCTTCCTGATTGTGGTGCCTGTGAAAGTAGGCGCTGCGCATTAAAGAAAGGCTAAATGCGGCATTCGAATTTGTTGCATTTTAGATAAATTTTAGGAGAGCGGCCCCGGCGCCGGGGGAGGGCATTGGCGCCGGGGCCGTGCTTAGTCACCTAACGCGGCTATCGCTTGATCCGCACCAGTTCTTCAAGCATCTGATCAGCCGTTGTGATGATCCGGCTGCTCGCGGAATAGGCGCGCTGGGTGATGATCATGTTGGTGAATTCCTTGCCAAGATCCACCGTCGAGGTTTCGAGCGACGACGGCGCTATTTTGCCCGCCGCACCGGTGCCTGCCGGATTAAGAAATAATGTGCCGGCGTTTACCGTAGGCGACCAGGCATTTCCCGATTTACCTTCCAATGCTGATGGATTGGCAAACGTTGCGACTGGCAGTCGGAAAATCGTTCGTTGCACTCCATTGTCGAACGAAGCGGTCACTTCTCCGTCTTCCGTCATTCCAATCGATTGGAAACGGCCAAAGGTGACACCGTTCTGATTGATCGACACGATCGAAAAGCCAGAGGCGAATTGGGTGACGCCGTTTGCCTGGTTGACCGCACCCAGATTGAAGCTAATGGAGCTGGCCAAGGCGGCGGTGGTCCAGTCGCCCGCCGGAATAGAGAGTGCGACCGGGGTGAAACTGGCCGGTGTGCCGTCGCCATTGAATACCACGGTATCGATCGTCAACGGAAACGACGCCAACGTCGCGCCAGATACCGAAGCCGCACCGCTATCGGCGCGGGTCATACCGGTAACCTCCAGTGACCAAGTTGCGGGTGCTGCGACGGTTTTGGTCCACAACAACGCTACATTGTGACCGACGCCCAACGCGTCGTAGGCCAGGACGGTCGCTGTATTGGTGGCGCCGACCAGGGCGGTCGCCGGCAAATTGAGCGCCAAGTCGACAGTCGAAGTGGGAGTCACGGTACCGGCCAACGAGGCGACCTGGATGGGTTGGAGGTTGGACAGACTGGTCGGATCGGGAACACTGACGTCGGCGATGCCGTCCTGGTCGACGTCATAGGAACCGTCGGGCAAGGTCGGCCAGCCTTGCAAATAGTAACCGCCGGTGTTGACCAGAAGACCGAGCTCATTGACCGAAAATTGGCCGGCTCGCGTGTAAAGATAGGTACCGGTGGTCGGGTCCGGATCGGTGTTGACGACAAAGAAGCCCTTGCCCGACATGGCGATATCGGTCGTGCTGTCCGAGGCCAGCACGGCGCCTTGGCGCTCGGCTGCCTGATACGGTGACGCGCTCAAACCGCCCGGCGAGTAGGTGCTCCCGGTATTTCCCGCGCCGGTCACGAGGGTCGAAAACCGGGCTTCGGTGGCCTTGTAGCCGATCGTATTCAGGTTAGTGATATTATCGGCAATTATGCCCATCGCCTGACTGTTGGCGGATAGGCCGGATATTCCAGAATTCATTGCGCCGTTAAGACTCATTTTACTCTCCTAGTAAAAATATTGGCTGGTGGGCCGTTAAACGGTTGGGGGTGTATCGGGGAACTTGACGGATAAGATTCTATTGAGCAGGACTTCGACCGGTCCCACGGTGAGGAACGTCTCTCCTTCGAACTGCCACACCGCATCTACGGTGCCGGAGAAGAACACTGGGATGGCGTCGAACGGTATGTTGTCGGCGTCGACAGCCGATACGACAACCGTGTAGTGGCCGTCGGGTTGCAGCACGCCCTGGGTGTCAGTGCCGTCCCAAACAAAATCGTGGCGGCCGGACGCTGTATCGGCGCTGAACGTGGTGATAAGCCGACCGGTGCTATCGAGAATCCCGATCGAAGCATTTATCGCGCCGGCTGGCATGTCGTAGGTGATCGTCGCGGAGCCGTCTTCGAGCAGTGTCAGGTCGCTTTTGATCTCGACCGTCTTACCGAGATAGTTGACGGCGCCGATACTCTGTGCCGCTTGTTGCAGGGCGATGAGATCCTCGATTTTACCGGATTGAGAGATCTGTTGCTCGAGCTGGCTAAACTGCACCAGTTGGTTGGTGAATTCTGTTGCGTCTGTTGGCGAGAGCGGATCTTGATGCTGCAATTGTGTCGTCAGCATGAGCAGAAAATCATCGAAGTTTTGGGTCAGCGACTGGGTCGCTATCGCGGTTGCGCTCGATGACGTAGTTGAGGTTGAAGAGGAGATTTCCATCGAGGTGTGCTCCTATATCTCGAGATCCAGCATGCCATCGTGTCGACGGCGGCTTGGCTGGTCATTGGTTGCGGTTTCACCGGCGTCAGAGTCGTCGCCATCCGCGCCGTCGCCGTTTTCCGTTTGCTCAGTACTGTCAGCGAGTTCTGCGTCCGCGTTGCCGGGCTGACCGTGTTTGAACATCAGGCCGTCCGAATTTAATTTCATACCGGCTTCCTCGAGCGCTTGCTGCAGCACCCGGGCGTCGCGTTCGAGCATGTCGAGAGTCTCGGACTTTTCGACATAGACAATCGCCTGAACCGCCTTATCGGGGCTCACTTCAAGAGTGACCTCGACCCGGCCGAGCGACGCCGGCGAGAGTTTTATCTGAATCCGGTCAGCACCCGACTTCGCCAGTTGTTGGATGTGGACCTTAACCTGTTCAGCAGGTTGGTACGTCGGCTGTGCGGGTGTCGGACGGAGGCCTAGCCCGCGCATCGAATTCGACATCATCGTTTGCCGGTCGGCAGCGACAGTCGATTGTTCGGACCCATTACCGACCGTTTCACCGATCGCCAGATTGGACGAGCCGTTCACTCCGGCCTGGCCGGGTAGGGAGCCAAGCGTCGGCAAATTAAACAGTGTCGCCGGACGAGCGGCCGGTCCGTCGTAGGCTGCGGGTGCCGGCGGTGTGGCGCTGGTTGTGATTTCGATCGATGGTTTGCCTGCGTTCGACGTTGCGCTTTGTGGCTGGGCGCCGTTGGACCTGGCGCTGCTCTGCGAGATCGCTTTCTTGATCGCGTCGCGGTGTGCCGATAGGCGAACTTTCATATTGTGCAGCTCGGCCGCGCGCTTGGCGCCAGCACGTAGCAACAACGTGTGTTGCTCAAGCGGGGTCCCAAGTCCTTCAGCGTCGCCCTTAACCGCCGCCTGCGCTTGGGGCAGCACTGGACCGACTTTCGACTGCGGCTTGTCGGCTGCCGCGGCATCGACGTTGGGTCCTGTCTTCGCCGCCGCGACGTTGGCGTTCAGTCCGGAATTCATCGTCGCGCCATCGACTTTCGGTCCAGACTTTAACGCCGCTGCGTCTGGCTGTTGACCGTTGGCGCCGGGTTGTACTTTCCCAAGCGCTGAATTTGCCTGCATCGCGGTGTCTTGGCCGAATGCGTTAGCCGTATTTGCTGTGGTGCGCGCGCCGGCCTGGATATCTCCGCGAGTGATGATCACGCGCGATTGCCCTGCTGTCGGGCCTGCGGCCATCGATTTTAACTCGACGCCGCTGGCGAAATTGGGTTTGCCTGTCAGGCCGGGCTTTTGTGTGTCGTGTGCCGCGGCGCCAGTGGCCAGGGGGCTACCTTCCAAGGCGGCGGCCAAGATTTGCGGGGACTCCAACGCGTCGTCGACCTGCGGTTGTTCCTCTGCTTGGGTTTCGGCCTCCGCCTCGGCGCTGTCTCGAGCCTGGTCATCGCCATCGCTCTGGTCGTCTGAATCGCGGACCTCTGCCGTCGTGTCGTCGGACGGCTCGGCGTCGGTGCGGTCCCGGTCCGTATTGTAGATCTCTTGGCGTAATTCGTAGTCGCGTTCATCTGCGCGCGTGAGCCCGAAATCGGATTGCGAAAACATCCGGTCGGCGAAAGCGGTCTTATCCAAGACGTCTGCAAACAGCTCGGAAAGAGTAACTCTGGCATTCTGAAATCCTGCCGCCGCGGCGGTGCGCGGTTCGGCATTGCCGGCCAGGTTGGTGACGGTATCACTCATGCTAATCGCTTCCTGCGTATTGATACGGCTTACCTGCCGTAGCAATTGTCAGGTTAGCAATTCATGGGCCAACTCCGATCCAACCCGTAAGTATTTGAAAAACAAACGCTTTTAATAATAGTAGTGAGTTATGTGATCGATAGCGCGGAAAATCCTGCATGGTGGCGGCGGCACTTATTGCCGTTGCAGGGAAGACCTTTCCGGGGCGGTTCGAGTTGGTGAAATAAATACACCGGCGCATTCAGGGCGCCGGCGTATTTTTGTACCGAAGGATTGGCGGGACGGCTGGCTAAGCAGTGAGGCCGCCCACGGACGAAGTTCGCGGTTCACCGACATTACCTTCAACGGTTTCATTCGCGGTCTCGGAATTACTCAACAGGCCGGCCGCGATGTTGCGATTGATACTGATCAAGACATCGAGCAGTTGCGGCTTTGGGTCGCCGAGAATTTCCACCGTCCGTTTGTCGACATAGTTGCACAATGTCAGCATGTTGTTGCGCAGATCGCTTGGCATGTCGACGTTGGGTTCGCTCAATTCCGATTGGAATATCGTCCACAACCGCCAGTTGAGCCTCACCGTGTCGACCAGAGCGTCGGCGTCGTCAGGATTATCTTTCGCAAGGGAAAGGCGCCGTGCTGCTTCCATAAGCGCCCGGCCTTCCGTTTCGCGTGGTGAACCGCCCTGTTGAGCCGGCTGACGGTATTTAGTCGAGGCGTTTTTATTTGACATGTTGCAAGATCTCCCCTTCGTATTCGATCAAGTCACGACATGCCTTAAGGGCAGCGTAAAGGTCGCCGTCTTGAGCTAATTGTTTGATTTTTTCGGCAATCGGGTCGGAGCTCGGCGCCGCTTTGCAAAATTCGCTCAACAACGATTCGAACTCTTGCATATGTTCGTCGCGGCGGTCGGAAAACATGTAGGCGCATTGAAGCGCCAGATAAATGCAACGTGCCGGCGAAGAAGCCTCGTCCAGCGTCATGATGTCTTTTTGCCGCATGATGTGCGCTTGGTTTTCAAATACCAAGTTCACGTCAGGACCATCGTTTTTAATGACCGCGCCGTTGACGACTAATTTTTCGCCCCTGGGGAGGGATAGTTTAAGTGGCATTGCCTGAACTCTCGTGTTCTCGCTGTGAGGGCAGTCTCGCGCCGGCCACTTAAGGAAGCGTAAAAACCCATCAAATTATACAAAAATTTTAGATAGCGCACGAATGACTGATTGGTGGCGCGGCGGTATCGCCGTTATGTCAATCCTTCCGCACGCCGTTATGGTTTAGGAATTCTTTACCGCAGAGCGAATAGGGTGACGCTTGGTAAGCACCGGCCGGCGCGACGCTGGCTAAACACCTGTCTGTGGAGCAAATATGCAGTTTCTCAAAGACGATCGCCCCTATGTCATCGCTGAGATCGGGGCCAATCATAATGGAGACATGGAGCAAGCGCGTGCGCACATACGCGCCGCCAAGGCGGCTGGTGCGGATGCGGCGAAGTTCCAATCGTGGGGCACTGGCCTGTTCGCCCAGTCGGTCTACGACGCTAACGCCGAATTAAAAGAGGCTGTTGCCGCCTACGCCGTGGCCGAAAGCGACATGGCCGCGCTCGCCGAGTATTGCCGCAAGACGGAAATTGACTTCGCGTCGACACCCTGTTCGGCGACGGAGATCGTAGAACTCGACGCGCTCGACCCGCCGTTCGTGAAAATTGCCTCGATGGATCTAAACAATGACCGGATGCTGATCGACGCGGCTAAAACCGGCCGACCGATAATACTGTCGACGGGTTTCAGTTCGATGGCCGAGATCGAGCATGCCCTGACCACACTAGAGAGCGTAAATCACACCGACATCGTGTTGCTGCATTGCATCGCGCTTTATCCACCGCCGGGCGACGATTTGGTCAACCTGCGCAACATCGAAATGCTGCGGGATAACTTTGGTTATCCGGTGGGTTATTCGGACCACACGATTGGTGTTGAAGTCACGCTGGCGGCGATCGCGCTCGGCGCCGCTGTGATCGAGAAACATTTCACCCTCGACAAGGCGTTGCCGGGTTGGGACCACGCGGTCTCGGCCGACCCAAGCGATTTGGCGATCATAACCACAGCGGCGCGGCGTATTCCGGCCGCCCTCGGTTCGCGGCGGCGCATCATTTCAGAGGAGGAGCGACAGAACGCAGAAGTTATGCGGCGCAGTATTGTGGCTGCCCACGACATCCGGTCGGGGGAAATCCTCACCGAAAACCATCTCGAATTCCGCCGCCCTGGCACCGGCATCAGCCCCAACGATGCTGGCCGATTGCTGGGCGGTGTGGCCCGCCGCGACATTGCCGCGGATACTTTATTGTCCGACGACGATGTCGAGCGGGCGTCATCACGGGTTGGGCGCGCTGCATGATTGTTATTGTACCGGCACGCGGCGGCTCGAAGGGAGTGCCTGGTAAAAACCTGCGGATGCTCGCGGGGT
>JAPUHN010000041.1 GCA_027297685.1 Alphaproteobacteria bacterium
CAAAGGCACCGGTAAAGCGCGCGCGCTCGGCATCAATCACGTGGTGCTCGAGGTCGGCAATGTCGACGAAGCGCTCGAGTTCTATGGCGCAATCTTCGATTTTACCCTGCGGGGAAAAAGAGAGGGTCGCGCCTTTATCGATTTGGGCGACCAATTCCTTCAACTGAGCGAAAACCGCACCCAGGAACCCGATGCCCAGCGCCATTTCGGTCTTGTCGTCGACGACCGCGAACCGGTCCGTCGCGCGCTCGCCGAGCTCGGCGTCGAACTGATCGGCGGCCGGCTTAATTTTCACGATCCGTGGGGCAACCGTGTGGAGATCGTTCGCTACGACGATATCCAATTCACCAAAGCGCCCCATATACTGCGCGGCATGGGCGTCGAGGATCTTGAGAAAACTCCCGATGCGATCGCAGAGCTCGCTAAAAAAGGCATGGCGCCGGACGACGTTGCGACCGAGGCCGCCGCCGAATGATCTGACCGGCGCTGCGGCCAAATCGAACGTTCGACATTACTGCCGGCGGAACTCATCGGCCGGGAACGCGCCCAGAATGCGTACCTGGGTAGAGAAATAATCGAGTTCTTCGAGCGCCCGCGCCACCGCCGCGTCGGCCGGATGACCCTCGATCTCGGCATAGAACCGGGCGACGCTGAACCGCTCGCCGGTGATATAACTCTCGAGCTTGGTGATATTCACGCCGTTGGTCGCGAACCCGCCGAGGCCCTTATAGAGCGCCGCCGGCACCGAACGGACCTGAAAGATCAGCGCGGTGACACACGGCCCGGCCTGGGGATCGGGATCGCGGCGCGCGCGCGATAGCACGACAAAACGCGTGGTGTTGCCGATGCGGTCCTCGAACCGGTCGCGTAGCGCTTTAAGGCCATAGATTTCGCCCGCCAGCGCCGGCGCCACGGCGGCGATCGTGGGATCGCCCAGCTCGGCCACCTCTTTGGCCGAGCCCGCGGTATCGGCCCGGGCCACCGTGCGCACTCCCAACTGATTGAGCTGGCCGCGGCATTGTGCCAATGCCTGGGTGTGGCTGCGCACTTCTTCGAGCCCGTCCAGGGTGGCACCCTCGAGCGCCAGCAATTGGTATTTCACCGCCAAGTAATGCTCTTGCACGATATAGAGCTTCGATTCCGGCAGCAGGTGATGGATGTCGGCGACCCGCCCGCCCAGCGAATTTTCGATCGGAATCATCGCCAGCGCCGCCCGGCCGTCGGTCTCGACCGCGGCGAAGACGTCTTCGAAAGTGGCGCAGGCCAACGGTGTCATGTCCGCGAACGCCTCCCGGCAGGCAATATGCGAATTGGCTCCCGGCACCCCTTGATAGGCGATGGTGTGCGCCGGATCGGCGGTCTGGTCGGTGGTGTCGCTCATCGGTCGGCTTCTACAATTAACGCGCGCCTAGCCGAGGAGGGCCCGCGCGCGCTCGAGATCGGCCGGAGTATCGACACCGAGCGGAACCGTGTCAACGAGCGCCACGTCGATGCGCATGCCGGCTTCCAAGGCGCGCAACTGTTCGAGCCGTTCGCGCTGCTCCAGGCCGCTCTCCTGCAGGGTGACAAAACGGGTCAACGCGGCCCGGCGAAAGGCGTACAGGCCGATATGATGATAGTGGTCGCCGTCGCCCGCCGGCACCTTGGCGCGGCTGAAATAGAGCGCCCGGCCCTGGGTTGCGCCTGGCTCCAGCGCGATCACCGCCTTGACGACATTGGGATTGCTGCGTTCGTCATCTTGCGTGATCGGGCACGCCAAAGTGGCGATATCGACACCAGCCGTCGACAGTGCTGCGAACGCTGTGCGCACCAACGCCGGGTCGAGCGTCGGCAGATCGCCTTGAAGGTTGACCACCGCATCGTAGGTCTGGTCCGGGTCGACGGCGGCCAACGCCGCTGCTGCGCGGTCGGAGCCCGACGGCAGATCGGGGGCGGTCAATACGGCGGTGCCGCCTGCCGATTCAATGGCCGTTGCGATCTCCGGCTCGGCGCAGGCCACGATCACCGGCCCCACATCGGCTTCCACGGCGCGGCGCCAGCAGTGAACGATCATCGGTTGGCCGGCGATATCCGCCAGCGGTTTTCCGGGCAGTCGGGTCGACGCCATACGCGCAGGAATGACCACCACGGGATTTTTCGGTGGGTTCTGCGGGGGCGATCGGCGGGACGAGTCGGTGTCGGTCAGGGCGGTTCTCCCGCAGTGTTGGTGCGCTGCGACTTAATGCCACGAGCGGCGCCTCGAAGGTGGTTGTGCGGCGCGGCGAAAGATATACCTCGGACTGCACGAACGGAACCGTCCAACTCACGGCTGCTGGCCGAACCAGCCGTAGACACGATTCGGGGCATCTGGCTACATTCGCGGCCGCGCCGTAGGGGCGAAGTAAACACGGTGTGTCCAGTCGGGGACTACATAAAATGTCGGGTGTAGAGGTAAATAAGCTGATTTTGGCAGCCCTCACGACGCTGCTGGTCGTCTTATTAATCGGCAATGTCGTCAACGAGCTGTCCCACAGGGAACCCCTAGAGCGGAACGCCTATGCGGTGGCGGTGCCCGATACCGATACCGGTGGCGAACCGGCGCCGACAGCCCCGGTGGCAGCCGCGCCCGAGCTCGAATCGGTTACACCGCTGTTGGCGTCCGCCGACCTGGCAGCCGGCGAAAAGGTGGCCAGAAAGCGCTGCAGCTCGTGTCACACATTCAACGACGGAGGTTCCAATAAGATCGGACCCAACCTGTGGGGGGTCGTCGGCAAGCAGAAAGCCGCGGCGGACGGTTTCAGATATTCCAATGCCATCCGCGAAAAGGGCGGCGTCTGGAGCTACGACGATTTGAACGCCTTCCTGGCCAAACCGAAAAATTTTATTAAAGGTACCCTGATGAATTTTCCCGGCTTCAAGAGCGTTGAGGACCGCGCAGCGATCATCGCCTATTTGCGGCAACAATCGGATAGCCCGCTGCCGCTTCCCGAGTAATAGACCGATCCTGGAGACGGTTACCGGTAACCGGAACGGCGCCGCCGTGATAGGTTGGGAAGCGGCGCGAACGCCGCGTATCACTCGCTTGCGGAGCATCTCATGACCGGCACCCCCGCCCCGGCGATAGGCGACCCCGCCTTCATTGACCTGGCCCTGCAACTAGCCGATGCCAGCGGGCCGGTCATCCTCGATTATTTTCGCACCAACCCTGCGGTCGAGCGCAAGGACGACGCCAGCCCGGTCACCCGCGCCGACCGCGAGTCCGAAACGGTGCTGCGCCAGACGCTGGCCGCCGAAGTGCCCAGCCATGGCATTTTTGGCGAAGAATATGGCAGCGAACGCCTCGACGCCGAATATGTCTGGGTGCTCGACCCGATCGACGGCACCCGCTCCTTCATCAACGGCATTCCGCTGTTTGGCACCTTGATTGCGTTGACCCGCAACGGTGCGCCAGTGCTCGGGGTCATCGACCACCCGGCGCTCGGCGAACGGTGGCTCGGGGTCGCCGGCGCCCCCACCGTGCACTGGGGCCGTGGCGATGACGGCGCGCCGGTCCAAGTGCGCGCCTGCGACGGGCTCGATCAGGCGCTGCTCTGTACGACATCGCCGGAAATGTTTTCCAGCGACCAGGTTGGCCGATATCGGCAAGTGCAAGCGGCGGTGCGTTACCCAAGGTTTGGCACCGACTGTTACGCTTATTCCATGCTGGCCAGCGGCCAAACCGATCTCATCGTCGAGGCCGGCATGCAACCCTACGACTATCTCGCCCTTGCCGCGGTCGTGGCCGGCGCCGGCGGCGTCATCACCGACTGGCACGGGGCGCCGCTGACGCTCGACTCGCCGGGCACGGTAGTGGCCGCCGGGGACGCGCGGGTCCACGCCGCCGCGCTAGAAATATTGTCTGCCGGCTAACCCGAAAGCATCGCCATGGCACATGACGTCCGCATCGCGATTTCCTGTCCCGACCGTACCGGTCTGCTGGCGGCGATTACCGGGCGCTTGTTCGACCTCGGCGCCAGTCTGGGCGACACCAGCTTTGCGGTTTTGGGCGAAGCCGCGGAGTTCGCCTGCGTCGCCGAACTACCCGACGCGGTTAGCCCGGACGAAACCGCGGCGGATCTCGCCAAGCTGCCCGATCTCGATGGCTCGGACATCACCGTGACGCCGTTCACGCTGGCCTCCGTGCACGGCGAACGCGGCCACATCACCCACCGTATCGAAGTGCGCGGCACCGACCGGCCCGGGCTGGTAGCGCGGCTGGCCGAAGTGTTTGCCGAGTTCGGCGCCAACATCGTGCGCATGGACAGCGAGCACATTCCCGGCGGCGGCGAGGGCGATTATTTGATCCGCTTCGAGGTCTGGCTGCCGCCCGACCGCGCCGCGAGCTGCCTCGCCGCGGCGGCCAACACAGCCGGCAGTTTGGGCCTAGCGTGCAAAAGCGAGGCGGTTTAAGCCCAATCGGCGCACCATTGGGGCGGTTTTGGGGCGGCATTAGGGCAGGCGCTAACAACCCCGTGAAAATCGGCCCGGAACGCTTGATTGAGCAGGGCCACTGCCCCCATGTTGTGGGTCAGGCCAACCCAGGTGAACGGAGGTAGGGGCATGCGACGGACCGGTACAATCGCCGCCTTGAGCGCATTAGCATTAATTACAACCGCCGCAGCGGCATCAGCTGCAGGCACCGGCGGGCCGGCACACGCGCTGGCAATGCACGGCGCACCGAAATATCCGGCCGATTTTAAGAATTTCGACTACGTTAATCCGAATGCCCAGAAGGGTGGAAAGCAAGTTCAAGGTGTGGTTGGCACCTTTGATAGCCTCAACGGCTTTATCATTCAGGGCAATCCGGCCGCCGCCCTCGGCTTGATCTACGACAGACTGATGGAATCGGCGGCCGACGAACCGTTTACTCAGTATTGCCTGATCTGTGAAACCATCGAGGTGCCGGACGACCGTTCATGGGTCGAATTTAGCCTGCGCGACGACGCGCGTTGGCACGACGGCAAGCCGATTACCGTAGACGACGTGATTTTTTCGTTCAATGTGTTGCGCGAAAAGGGCAATCCGTTCTACCGGTTTTACTATGGCGACGTCGCTACGGTGGCCCAAACCGGTCCTCGCAAAGTAAAATTTACATTTGGCAGCACGCCCAACCCCGAATTACCGTTGATTATCGGCCAGTTGGTAATTCTTCCGGAGCATTATTGGGAAAGCCGGAATTTTGCGAAGACGACGCTCGATGAACCGCTCGGCAGCGGGCCTTACCGAATTTCCGATGTCAAACCGGGCAGCTCGATTACCTTTGAACGGGTCGCCGACTATTGGGCCAAGGACCACCCGCTGAAAGCGGGGCGCCACAACTATCAATCATATCGGTTAGTGTACTTCCGCGACCCCACCGTCGCCCGCGAAGCGTTCAAGGCGGGCGATCTCGACCTGTGGCGTGAGAGTGCATCGAAAGAATGGGCGACCGCCTTTACCAACGTGCCGGCGGTCAAGGACGGAAGAATCCAGCTGGAGGAATTCGGCCACAAACGGACGGCCGGCATGCAGGGGTTCGTATTCAACCTCCGCAAGCCGCTGTTTCAGGACCCGAGAGTACGCCAGGCCCTGACGATGGCTTTCGACTTCGAATGGACGAACGCCAATTTGTTCTATAACGCTTACACTCGCACCAACAGTTTCTTCGACAATTCAGAACTCGGCAGCCGGGGCCTTCTAACGGACGCCGGCGCGGAAGAGCGGGAAATACTCGAACGCTACCGGGGAAAATTGCCCGAACAAGTCTATTCGGCGGTGTTCCAGCCACCGAAGACCGACGGCAGCGGCGCGCGCGGCATCCGGCCAAACCTTCGTGAAGCGGCCAAGCTATTGCGCGAAGCGGGGTGGCAGACGAAAGACAACAAACTGGTCAACACCGAGACCGGCAAGCCCTTCCGTTTCCAAATTCTTCTCGTTAGACCCGCTTTTGAACGTGTCTCCTTGCCCTACAAAAGAAACCTGGAGCGCCTTGGCATCGACGCCTCGGTTCGTATCGTCGACGCTTCACAGTATCAAAACCGGCTGGAAGAATTCGACTACGAGATGATCGTCGGTAACTATGGTCAATCGCAATCGCCGGGCAACGAACAACGCAATTACTGGAGCAGCGCGGCTGTAAATGTAATCGGGACAGGAAACTGGTCCGGAATCCAGGACCCGGTGATTGACGAGCTGGTCGAACTGGTGATTACGGCACCCGACCGCGATAGCCTGGTGCAACGCACCCGCGCCCTCGACCGCGCACTGCTCTGGGGATTTTATCTGGTGCCTCACTGGCATATTCCGTACGACAGGATTGCCTTTTGGGATCGTTACGGCCGGCCGGACGATATTCCGACGCAGGGCGTTCAACCGGACACCTGGTGGATCGATTCGGAAAAAGAGGACGCCCTGGGTAAGCGCAACAATTGAGTGAGCAGCGGCTAGCCTCGATTCACGCACACCGTTAGGTTGGTCCCATGCTCGCCTATATTATTCGCCGGCTGTTGCTCATTATCCCGACCTTGTTCGGGATAATGATTATCAATTTCGCGATCATTCAAACCGCACCCGGTGGCCCGGTCGAACAAATAATCGCCAAGATTCAGGGTACCGCTGTCGAAGCCACAGCCCGCGTGACCGGCGGCGGCGGCGAGCTCGCTCAAGGCGGGTTCGACAGCCAACAGCGTCTCGGCCAGTCCGGCGGTTTCGAATCTAAATACCGCGGCGCGCGCGGCCTGTCGCCGGAATTGATTGCCGAAATCGAAAAGATGGTCGGTTTCGACAAGCCGGTGCACATTCAGTTCATCAACATGATCGGCAACTACGCCACCTTTGATTTCGGCGACAGCTTCTTTCAGGACCGCAAAGTGGTCGATCTGGTGCTCGACAAATTGCCGGTGTCGATCAGTCTCGGCCTGTGGACCACCCTATTGATCTATTTGATCTCGATCCCCTTGGGAATCCGCAAGGCGGTGAAGGACGGCAGCCGCTTCGACGTCTGGACCAGCGGCGTGATCATATTCGGCAATGCCGTTCCCAGTTTTCTGTTTGCCATACTTTTGATCGTTCTTTTCGCTGGCGGCAGCTATTGGAATTGGTTCCCGCTGCGTGGCCTTGTCTCGGAAAACTGGAGCGAGCTGTCCCTAATTAATCAAGTACTCGATTACTTTTGGCATTTAGCGCTGCCGCTTATCTCACTGGTGATAGGCTCCTTTGCCGGCTTGACCATGTTGACCAAGAACTCGTTCCTCGACCAGATCAACCAGCAATATGTGGTCACCGCCCGCGCCAAGGGTTTGGCCGAAAAACAGGTGCTCTACGGCCATGTGTTTCGCAACGGTATGCTGATCGTCATCGCCGGGTTTCCGTCGGCTTTCATCGGTATCCTGTTCACCGGTGCGCTACTGATCGAGGTTATTTTCTCACTCGATGGCATCGGCCTGCTCGGTTTCGAAGCGGCGCTCAATCGCGACTACCCGGTTATGTTCGGTACCCTGTTCTTTTTCTCGCTGATCGGGCTGCTGCTGAACCTAGTCGGCGATCTGGCCTATGTGGTCGTCGATCCTCGCATCGACTTCGAAAGCCGCGAGGTCTGACATGACGACGGCGGTGGTCGATACTGCTATCCGAACCGGTGATGAAGTGCGTGCTCCTAAACTGTTCGGCCGACGCATATCGCCGATGACGGAGCGGCGGCTGACCAATTTCCGCGCCAACAAGCGTGGTTACTGGTCGCTGTGGATATTTCTAGCGCTGTTCTTCTTCACTTTGTTTGCCGAGTTCATCGCCAACGATAAACCACTCCTGGTGCGCTTCGACGGCGCCTTCTATTATCCGGTGTTAGTGAGCTATCCTGAGACCTTCTTCGGCGGCGATTTCGAGACCGAGGCTGACTATTCCGACCCGTTCGTCGTCGAGTTGATCGAGGAAAAGGGTTGGGTGGTATTTCCCCTGATCCCCTACAGCTTCGACACGCCGGTGGCCAACCTGCCAACGCCGGCGCCGTCGCCACCGTCGGTGCAGAACTGGCTCGGCACCGATGATCAGGCCCGCGACGTGGTCGCCCGGTTGATTTATGGGTTTCGCATATCGGTGCTGTTCGGACTTACCCTCACCATCCTGTCGAGCATTGTCGGGGTCGTCTCTGGCGCGGTGCAGGGCTATTTCGGCGGCTGGGTCGATTTGCTGTTCCAGCGCTTCATCGAAGTTTGGGGCTCTCTGCCGGCGTTGTTCCTTTTGATAATCCTCGCCTCGGTGGTCGAACCCAACTTCTGGTGGCTCTTGGGCTTGCTACTATTATTTAGTTGGATGTCGCTGATCGGCGTAGTACGGGCGGAATTTTTGCGGGCCCGCAACTTCGATTATGTACGCGCTGCCCGCGCGCTGGGCATGAGCAACCGGCTGATCATGTTCCGCCATGTGCTGCCCAACGCCATGGTTGCCACGCTGACGTTCCTGCCGTTTATTACCGCCGGGTCGATAACCGTGCTCACGTCGCTCGATTTTCTCGGCTTCGGTCTGCCACCGGGCTCGCCGTCGCTCGGCGAGCTGTTGAAACAAGGTAAAGTTAACATCCAAGCTCCATGGCTTGGGATCGCTGGTTTCTGTGCCATCGCTATCATGCTCAGCTTGATGGTTTTCATCGGCGAGGCGGTGCGCGACGCCTTCGATCCGCGCAAGCAGATTTCCGGAGATCAGGGGTAATGGCCGACCCGTTGCTATCGATCCATGATTTATCGGTCGACTTCTCGACCCCCAGCGGCGTGGTCCACGCGGTCAGGCAAGTCAGCTTCGACATCGCCGAGGGCGAGACCATCGCGCTGGTCGGCGAATCTGGATCCGGCAAGTCGGTGACGGCGCTCTCGGTCCTGCAACTGCTGCCCTACCCGGTGGCGCGCCACCCCGGCGGCTCGGTGCTGTTCGAGGGCGAAGAAATGATGGGCGCGCCCCAGGACAAGCTGCGCGCCATCCGCGGCAACGACATCGCGATCATTTTCCAGGAACCGATGACATCGCTCAATCCGTTGCACTCGGTGGAAAAACAGATCAACGAGGTGCTGTTCATCCACAAGGGGCTCGGGCGCGACGCTGCGCGGGTGCGCACCCTGGAATTGTTAAAACTGGTCGGCCTGGCCGATGCGGAAAAACGCCTCACCGCCTACCCCCATGAGTTATCGGGCGGCCAGCGCCAGCGGGTGATGATCGCCATGGCGCTCGCCA
The DNA here is from genome assembly GCA_027297685.1 of Alphaproteobacteria bacterium. GTDB lineage: Bacteria > Pseudomonadota > Alphaproteobacteria > UBA6615 > UBA6615 > JAPUHN01. The sequence goes on from JAPUHN010000041.1 coordinate 9,220, forward strand.
ACGAACCCAAATTGTTGATCGCCGATGAGCCGACCACGGCGCTCGACGTCACCATCCAGGCGCAGATCCTCGAGCTGCTGCGCGACCTGCAGGTCCAGTTCGGCATGTCGATGCTGTTCATCACCCACGATCTCGGCATTGTGCGAAAGATGGCCAAGCGGGTTTGCGTCATGAACCAGGGCGAGATCGTCGAGCAGGGATCGACCCAGCAGATTTTCGAGGCGCCGCAACACTCCTACACCCAGCACCTGCTCACCGCCGAACCGTCGGGCGCGGCACTGCAACCGGCCGCCGACGCGCCGCGGGTGATGCACGGCGAGAATTTGAAGGTCTGGTTCCCGATCAAGACCGGCCTGATGCGGCGTACCACTGATTATATCCGCGCCGTCGACGGCATTACCGTCGATGTGCGCGAGGGCCAGACCGTCGGCGTCGTCGGCGAATCCGGCTCCGGCAAGACGACCCTCGGCCTGGCGCTGTTGCGCTTGATCACCTCCGACGGCTCGATCGAATTCGATGGCACCCAGCTCGATAATCTGCGCTCCAAGCAACTGCGCCCTTTGCGCCGCGAAATGCAGATCGTGTTCCAGGATCCCTACGGCAGCCTGAGCCCACGCATGTCGATCTCCCAAATCATCGAGGAGGGCCTCAAGGTTCACAAGATCGGCGACACCGCGGCCGGGCGTGACGCCCTGATCGCCCAGGCGATGGAAGAAGTCGGGCTCGACCCGGCGAGCCGCCACCGCTACCCGCACGAATTCTCCGGCGGCCAACGCCAGCGCGTGGCGATCGCCCGCGCCATCGTGCTCAAGCCGAAATTCATCGTCCTCGACGAGCCGACGTCGGCGCTCGACCGTTCGGTGCAGGCGCAGATCATCGACCTGCTGCGCGAGCTACAAGCCAAACACAAGCTCGCCTACCTGTTCATCAGCCACGATTTGAAAGTCGTGCGCGCCATCTCCGACCAGGTGATCGTCATGCGCGACGGCAAAGTGGTCGAGCAAGGCGCGGCGGCGCAGATTTTCGATCAGCCCAAAGAGGCGTACACCAAGGCGCTGATGGCCGCGGCGTTCGACCTCGAAGCGGTCGGCGCGGGCGGCGTCATCGCCACCTAAGCCGCCGTCCATATGACGCTTCTCATCATTGCGCCCGGCGAGCGCCTCGAATGGTGGCAACGCGAGTTCACCCGCGCCGCCCCCGACCTCGAGGTGCGCAGCTGGCCCGATGTCGGCGACCCTGCCGATATCCGTTACGCGCTGGCCTGGAAACCACCGGCCGGCGAGCTCGCCAAACTGCCCAACCTGCAAGCGGTGCTGTCGATGGGCGCCGGCGCCGACCATTTGTTCGTCGATCCCACGCTGCCCGATGTACCGGTGACACGGGTGGTCGACCTCTATCTGACAGCCGGCATTACCGAGTATGTGCTGATGCACGTGCTGCGCTATCACCGCAATCAGCCGGTCTTCGCGGCGCAACAGCGCGAGCATGTGTGGGATGACCGGGCGCGCGAATTGCGTCAGGCCGACGAGCGCCGTGTCGGCGTGATGGGTCTGGGCGAGTTGGGCCGCGACGCAGTGGCGAAGCTCGCCGCGTTAGGCTTCGACGTCGCCGGCTGGAGCCGCACGGCAAAGGACATCCCCGGGGTCGCCTGCTTCGACGGGCCCGACGAACTGGCGCCGTTTCTGGCGCGAACCGAGATTCTCGTGTGCCTGTTGCCGATGACCGCCCAAACCGCCGATATCCTGAACCGGGAAACGCTGGCGCAGTTGCCCCAGGGCGCCTATCTGATCAACGCGGCGCGCGGCGGGCATGTGGTCGACGCCGACCTGATCGGCGCGCTGGCCTCGGGTCAGTTGGCCCACGCCACCCTCGACGTGTTCCGCGAGGAGCCGCTACCCGGCGATCACCCCTTCTGGGACCATCCACAGATCACCATCACACCACACAACGCCAGCATTACCGACCCACGCAGCGTGGTGCGCCAAGTCGCCGAGAACATTCGCCGCATCGATGCCGGCGAGCCGCTGCTCCACCTCGTCGACCGCGAGGCAGGGTACTAAGAAATGAAATAAAAGGGGCCGCGGCGAACGCGACTCCCACAGTGTAGTCTTCTTCTGTGCTTTTATTCGGCCGCCTCGGCGACGTGGCCGGCAGACGTCGTGATTTCGTCAAGCGCCGGTTTGACGACCTCGTTGAAGGCGATGATGTTTTCGATCGTCTTGTCCTTGGGGATCTGCGCGTAGTGGTAGATCAGCGTGATGAATTCCGCTGGAAACGTTTCCCACTGGGCAACAAGTTGATCGCGCACCGATTCTGCTGTGCCGATGGCGTACAGCCCGGAATCGAGCATCGAGCCGATCACGTCGTCCGGATCGAGTTTGCGCCGGCCCATGGCGGCGTAGAAATTTTTCCAGATATCATAATCGTAGGACATTACGGCATCGAGCGCCGCCTGTTCGCTTTCGGCGATCTGCAACCAGCGCACCAGGTTCTGGTTCTGCCCTGGCTTCCAGTTGAACCCGGCCGCGCGTGCAGTGTTGGCATACTGGTCGGCCAGCGGGGCGGCGACGTCGATGTTGGTGAAGTAGGTCGGGATGAAACCCATGCGCGCGCAATAATCGATGGTCTCGGGACTGCCGCTGCCCGACACGAAGATCGGCGGATAGGGATCGGTGTAGGGCGCCGGGCACACGCTCACATTGACCACGTTGTTGTTCTCATCGACCTCGTCGAGGGCGCCGAGGCGCTGGGTCACGTTGGTGTGGGCAAGCTGCCAGTCGGTGACGCCGGTCTCGGCGGGATAGGGGATCTGCCAGGTCTTGCCGTTGTGCTGCATCGAGTCTTGCGTCCATGCTTTCAGCACGATCTCGATCTGTTCCTCAAAGACCTCACGGTTGTGCTCGTCGTTTTTGATATCCTTTTCGGAAACGTGCATGCCCTTCTGGGCAAAACCGGCACCGACCGCCGTCTTATTGTTTTTCGCCGCGGACGGCGACTTGGTCGCCGTGGTGCCGTAATGCTGTCCCATTACGTTGGTCCAGCGGCTCTGGTAGCCGCGGGCGAAACCAACGAAGCAGCGGCCCTGGGTCAGATGGTCGATAATCGCCACTTCTTCGGCGACGCGAATGGGGTTCTGCACGCTCATCACGTAGCCGAGCTGGCCGACCCGCACATTTTTCGTAATCGCCGCCCAGTAAGCGTCCATGATGCCGGGCGCCGGGCCGACTTCGTAGCCTTCCGACCAGAAATGATGCTCGATCGTGGCGACACCCCAAAAGTCGTTGTCGTCGCACGCTTTGATGACCTCGTGCCAGCCCTGCAACGTCTCCTGGTAGCGCTCTCTGTTACGGCCGAGCGGGCGCAATTTCTCGCGCTCTTCCTCGTTTTTGGCGGGGATGACCGGATAAGTTTGTAAAATGGGCTTGACCATTGGGAGCGCTCCCTATCGCTGACGGTTTTGTCTGTTATTGAACGTGGACCATGCCTAGTGGTTCCAACACCTAATTACCAATTATGATTTTTAATAATATCCATAGTTTGTATTTATATCTATCCGACACCTGGCGATCAGCCGCCGAAGCGCTCTGAAATCAGCGCGAAAGCAGCACGCATAGCCTGGGCATCGCCGCCCTCGGGCCTGCCGGGACGCGTCGTGGTATTCCACGCCATGATATCGAAATGCGCCCACGGAACGTCGTCGTCGACGAATTCCTGCAGGAACAGGGCCGCCGTGATGCCGCCGGCGAAGCCTCCCTCGCTGGCGCTTGAGATGTCGGCCACCTTGCTGTCGAGCATGCGCCGGTAAGGTTTGTGGAGGGGCAACCGCCACAGCGGATCGGCGGCCGCGTTGGCATGTTTTTCCAGGTCTTTCGCGAGAGCGTCGTCGTTGCAGTAGAGCGCCGCCAGTTCGATGCCGACGGCGACCCGCGATGCGCCGGTCAAAGTTGCGTAATCGAGCAGCAGATCGGGCTTGTCGCGCGAGGCTTCGGCCAGGCAGTCGCCAAGCACCAGCCGGCCTTCGGCGTCGGTGTTGGCGTTCTCCACCGTGATGCCTTTGCGCGTGGCGAGCACGTCCCACGGCCGGTAGGCGTTGCCGGCGACGGCGTTCTCGACGGCGCCGATCAAGATTCGCAGGCGTATTGGCAGCTTCGTCGCCATGATCATCGAGGCCAGCCCCAGCACATGTGCCGCCCCGCCCATATCCTTTTTCATGCGCAGCATGCCGGCCGCAGGCTTGAGGTCGAGACCGCCGGTGTCGAAACAAACGCCCTTGCCAACCAGGGTAACCCGTGGCCCGCGACTACCCCATCGCATGTCGATGAGACGCGGCGCATCGTCCGATGCGCGGCCGACGGTGTGAATCATCGGGTAGTTGGCCTTGAGCAACGCATCGCCGGCTATCACCCGGGTGCGGGCGCCAAAGCGGCGGCCAAGCGACCGCGCGGCAGACGCCAGCTGCGAGGGACCCATATCTTCGGCCGGCGTGTTGATCAGATCGCGCACCAGTGTGGTTGCGTCGAGCGTGTGCCTGACCGCGGCACGGTCGGCGTTGGCCGGCCACACCAATTCCGGCCGGTCGAGTTTTGCCTTGCGATACCTGGTAAATTCATACGCCGCGAGGCCCCAGCCCAACGCAGCGTCGTTGGCTGTCGCCTTGGCCAACCGTCCCTCCAGGCGATAGCTTGCTTTCGGCAAAGCCGCCGCCAGCCCACTCCATGACCACAGATCAGAGTCTTTATCGGTGACGAAGATGGCCCTTTCGACGCCACCGCGCGCATTGGGCAGCAGAGCGCTCGAGTCATTTTTGCCGGTAAAACCGCTCTGCGTCAGCCAGTTGCGCTGCGCCTTCGGCAATTTGCGCAACCACGCCACAACATTGGTCGCTGCAACGACAGCAATCGGTATCGTGTCGCGGCGGGCACGGGCAATCAGATTATGGGGCACGGGCTTTACCTCGCAAAGTGAACGTAAAACGCCGCTACAGACCGCGGCCAGCTTTGAGTTTTTTCCAAACGATGGGCAATAGCGCCAGAATAGCGAGCGATACCAGCGCAATGATGATTTCCGGCGTGATCGCGCTGGCCAGGGTCGGCTCCATCACCATCTCGAACGCGCTGCCCAGACCGGCGCCGACCGAGGCAAAGACAAACGATCCGGGAATGATGCCCAGCACAGTCGCCAAGACAAAGGTCCGCAAGGGAACGCCGACGAAGGCGGGCACCACGTTGACGATGAAAAACGGAAAAATCGGCAGCAGGCGCAACGACAACAGGTAGCTGAATGCATTGGCGCCGAATCCCGCCTCGATCTTTTTCAGCATCGGACCGGCGCGAGCGCGCAAGGCTTCGCCCAAGGCCGTACGCGCCACCAAAAACAACAGTGACGCCCCGGCCGTCGCCCCGATTACCACCCAAACCGTGCCCCACAAGGTACCGAACAGAAAACCGCCAGCGATGGTCAAGACCAAGGCGCCAGGGATCGCGAGCGCGGTCGACGCAGTATAGACGCCCAGAAA
>JAPUHN010000042.1 GCA_027297685.1 Alphaproteobacteria bacterium
AAAAAAAGCGGGCATCATCGGCGGCAATTCCTAACAATGCCCTAATTCACAATTTTTTAAATAAACTCTGGAATTCTGTTGGTATCGGACGGAGAACCCGCCCGCAACCGTAAGGATGGAGACTGACATGTTAAGGACAAACAGCATCATCGCTGGGCTGGTCCTGTCAGTCGTTGCAAGTAGCGGCACTACAGTGGCAGCCCAGCAAAATGAGAATAGTTGCACTGATCGTAGCAGCGCGCTATCGCATCTTTCGAAGAACTACCAGGAACAGCCTGTAGCGATGGGACTCGCCAGCAGCGGCGGCGTTGTTGAAGTGCTCACCAACGACAAAGGATCGTCCTGGTCGATCATCGTCACGTTGCCAACTGGGGTTACCTGCCTAGTCGCCTCGGGGGAAGGCTGGGAAGCGTTGCGCCCAATCGTCTCCGGTAAAATCCTCTAGCCCAATCGCCGGTTCGGCACCGTTAGACTGCGTTAGTCGGCGTTGCCGAATAGCGGATGGATCAGTCTGTCGCCGGTTCGAATTGCGAGCCGGCGCACCGTCCCGGCATTAACTTCCAGAACGGCGCGTACCGGTCTGCCGGCGGAAATCGTGGTCAGCGATTGCGGCACCGTGCGCTCGACGATGTGGACTATTCGCCCATCGGTGGCGACAAACAGCATGTCGAGCGGCAAAAACGTGTTGCGCATCCACATGGTCGCAACAGTCTCGCGCCGGTGAAAAAACAACATGGCCGCGTCGGCCGCCATTTGGCGGCGGAACATCAGACCCTGGGATTGTTGAGCCGAAGTCAGGGCAAGCTCTGTATCGAAATCGTGGCGGCCATCCGCCGTCTCGATACGTAGCGTCGTACGATCGAAGGCCGCCTGCGCCTGGGCGCCCTCGCCGGCCGCCCACACGATTACCACTACTGCCGCCAGAAGGGCGGTATTTCGTAACCAAATCATCGAACCGTCACAATCTTCGAATCCCCGAGATCATCTGGCGGATCATCCGCACAAACTGTGTCAATAATTTGCCAAATCACGTCGCGCACCGGTTGCTCATTGGCGCGATCGGCCAAGGTCGTAAACCAGTGCTCCGGCGGATTTCGCCCGGCGGCACGCGACCATGACAGCTCGCGCAGCACAGCTTCGGCCGATTGCGGCAGACGTTCGGGGATATCGATGCCGTTCAACGTCGCCCAAACACCGCACCAGCAACGCGCCACACTCCACGGATTGTAGCCACCGCCGCCGGTTACCAGCACCTTGTCGGCGAGCGCCGTGGTCTTGTCTACCGCCCGCCACAACGCGTTGTTCGACAGCTCAAGCCGGCTCAGCGGATCGTCGGCCAACGCGTCGGCGCCGCACTGAATAACGACGACTTGCGGACGCAAAGCCCGACCGATGGGTACGACCACCTGGTCAACGATCAGATCCAATTCGCGGTCGTTGAAATCGCGCGGCACCGCGATGTTGCGCGCGCAACCGCCGGCGCGATCGTCGAGTGCGCCGGTGAACGGCCAACGGCCATCTTCGTGGATCGAGAGAGTGAAAACGCGCGCATCGTCATGGAACGCGTCCTGCACGCCATCGCCGTGATGGGCGTCGAAATCGACGTAATAAATGCTGCTCATTCCGTGATCGAGCAACCGCAGCATCGCCAACGCCAAATCGTTGAGGTAGCAAAACCCGCTGGCCCGGTCGGGTCTGCCGTGGTGGGTGCCGCCGGCCGGGCTATACACGATGGCGCGGCCAGCGGCATTGCCGGTATCGGCGGCCGCAAGCAGATCGGCGGCGGCCAGCATCGCCCCCGCCGATGTCGCCGGCCGGGTGTACATGGTGTCGTGGATGGGGTTTTCCAGTTTACCCAGATTATGTCGCTGCCGAAGCTCGTCGGGCAGCGCACGGTCGCGCTCGCCACGCCGAAGTACATCGATATAGCCGGCGTCGTGGAACCGGAGTAAATCCTGCAGCGGCGCCTGCGAACTTTCGTAATAGGCGTCTTCGGGTAGCCACCCCAAGGCTCGGGCGAGGTCGATCGTGGCCGGCACCCGCGGCACCGACAGCGGATGTTTGGGCCCGAAATTCGCCCGGCGGTAGATCTCATTGCCGATGAACAGCGGCCGACTTAAATCTGGCCGGTTGTTGGGCGTCGATGCAGCAACTGACATGCCAACCACCTAGCGCTCCCGGCACCCGATTGCAATCGCCTGACGATTTTGTGTCGCCAGAAAATCCACCGCCGCACCATTGACGGACTGGCCACAGGACCGACATAGTACCGATCTCACCTGGGGGAGCCGCACGCCGGCTGAGAGGTCCCGATTGGCAGGACGACCCCTGGAACCTGATCCGGTTAATGCCGGCGGAGGGATGCGTGGGTCATGACGCGGGACGACGGCACCCAATACGACGATAGGGTTGGCGAGCAATGCCATCCCAAGCCCGCTGTCGGCCTGCGCGTCGTCAATGCCCGCCTCGCCTTTTCTGGCACGCCGTTGTTCGAAAACCTTTCAGCCGAATTTGCCGGCGGCCAATGGACCTGCATTCTCGGACCCAGCGGCGTCGGCAAATCAACGCTGCTTCGCATGATCGCCGGTCTCGGGCAGACCGACCCGGCAACCGACATCGCCGCTTCGGACGGCTCCGCACTCGACCAGCGTATCGCATGGATGGCGCAGCAGGACTTGTTGCTGCCCTGGCTGTCGGTGTCGCAGAACGTCGCGCTTGGCAATAAGCTGCGCGGCGAGACGACCGACCGTGCGCGCGTTGCGTCGCTGTTGTTCGATGTCGGCCTGAACGAACGCCACGAGGCGCTGCCGGCGGCTCTGTCGGGCGGCCAACGGCAACGTGTCGCCCTGGCGCGCACGCTAATGGAAGGCCGGCCGGTGGTATTGATGGACGAACCGTTTTCCGCCGTCGACGCAATCACCCGCGCCCGGCTGCAGGAATTGGCGGCACGGTTATTGCGCGGCCGCACCGTATTGCATGTGACCCACGATCCCCTCGAGGCGCTACGCCTGGGCCACCGCATCCATGTGATGGCCGGCCGGCCGGCGCAACTGGGTACGGTGATAGAGCCGCCGGGTGAGACACCGCGCGACCCCACCGACCCGGCCCTGCGCGAGCTTCATGGCACGCTGTTAGCGCAACTCGGCGAAGCGGCGGCTGACGAGACCTCGAACGGCGCTGAGCAATGAGCATTCTGCGCCCGCTCATCGTGTTCGCCGGGTTGCTCGTCCTGTGGCAAGCGGTTGTCAGCATATTCGATGTCGCGCCGTTTATTCTGCCCGCCCCCCTCGACGTTCTGACGACGGCGATCGCGCGCGCCGACGTCCTCGCCGGACATGCCCGCATTACCATCTTGGAAATAATTCTCGGACTGGTTTTCGGTACCGCGTTCGGTGTGCTGAGCGCGCTGACCATGGCTTATTTCCGGCCTGCCCGATCCTGGATTCTTCCGGTGTTGGTGGTCTCCCAGGCAGTTCCGGTTTTCGCCTTGGCCCCGATCCTGGTGTTGTGGTTCGGCTACGGCATGGCGCCGAAGGTGGTGATGGCGACGCTGATCATCTATTTCCCGGTAACAGCGGCGTTCTACGATGGACTGCGGCGCACCGAAACCGGCTGGCTCGATCTGGCGCAAACCCTGGGAGCGTCGAAATGGGCGATGTTGCGCCAGATTCGCCTGCCCGCGGCAATGCCCGCCTTTGCCTCGGGACTGCGCGTGGCCGCCGCCGTCGCCCCTATCGGCGCCGTGGTCGGCGAATGGGTCGGCTCGTCGGCCGGGCTTGGCTACTACATGCTGTTGATGAACGGGCGCGTTCAGACCGACGCCATGTTTGCCGCCCTGTTCGTTTTGGCGCTCGTCGCCACCGCGATCTATTTCGCCATCGACGCGCTGCTGCGCCACGCCATCTCCTGGCAGCCGGAAAGCGACCCGGCCCAGTAACATGAAACCTCTTATTCGGAGCGAGTATATGAAACAAATTATGACCTTGCTGTTAGCCGCCGGATTGATCCTGTCGTCGGGACCGTCGAACGCCGCGGAAAAACTCATCGTGCTGCTCGATTGGTTCGTCAATCCCGACCATGGGCCCTTGTTCGTCGCCCTGGAACGCGGCGAGTTTGCCAAGCGCGGCCTCGAGGTCGAGTTTATCGCGCCGGCGGATCCCAACGATCCACCGAAACTTGTCGCCGCGGGCAAAGCCGACATCGCGGTCTCATACCAGCCGCAGCTCCACTTGCAGGTCGAGGCCGGATTGCCGTTGACGCGGATCGGCACGCTGATCGCCACGCCGCTCAATTCGGTGGTCGTTCTAGCCGACAGTCCGATCCGCTCGATCGCCGACCTAAAGGGGCGCAAGATCGGCTTCTCGGTCGGCGGTTTCGAAGACGCGCTGCTCGGCGCCATGCTCGCCAAGCACGGCCTGTCGCTTGCCGATGTCGAACTGGTCAATGTGAACTTCTCGTTGTCGCCGTCGTTAATGAGCGGCCATGTGGACGCGGTGATCGGCGCCTTTCGTAATTTCGAACTCAACCAGATGGATATCGCCGGTCGGCCCGGCCGCGCCTTCTATCTCGAAGAGGAAGGCATCCCGGCCTACGACGAACTGGTTCTGGTGGCGAAAAACGACCGGCTCGGCGATGCACGGCTGCGCGCCTTTCTCGACGCGATCGAGGCCGGCACCCAGTACATCATCAACCATCCCGACGCGGCGTGGAAACTATTCCTCAAGGGTCACAAAGATCTCGACGACGAGCTCAATAAGCGCGCTTGGCGAGATACGCTGCCGCGTTTCGCCCTGCGGCCCAGTGCGCTCGACAAGGGACGCTACAAACGCTTCGCCGAGTTTCTGAAATCCCAGGGGATGATCAAATCCACGCCGCCGGTGGCGAGTTACGCTGTCGAGATCGAGTGAGGCCCGGGAAACTCTGAGATAACCTCATGCTGAGCTTGTCGAAGCACAAGGCTATCTCCCCATCATCCTTCGACAGGCTCAGGATGAGGACGGAGTATGTTGGTGTTCGGTAGTTACTTCGCCGGCGCCGGGGCGCCAAGGTCGATTCTAACGTCACCGTCCACGGCGTCGTCTTCACCGCGCCGCGCGGCGGCCTGCTGGCGCTCCCATAGCGCGGCGTAGGCGCCACCCTGGGTCAACAAATCGCCATGGCGGCCACGCTCGATAATGCGGCCCTCATCGAGCACGATGATCTCGTCGGCATTGACCACGGTCGATAGCCGGTGGGCAATTACCAGGGTGGTGCGGTTGGCCGAAACGTCGTCGAGCGATTTTTGAATTTCCCTCTCGGTATGGGTGTCGAGGGCCGACGTCGCTTCGTCGAACAGCAAAATCTGCGGCTGTTTGAGGATCGTCCGCGCGATCGCGACGCGTTGCTTCTCGCCGCCCGACAATTTAAGACCGCGCTCGCCGACCCGCGCGTTGTAACCGTCGGGCAGGCTCATGATGAAGTCGTGGATCTGCGCCAACCGCGCCGCATCCTCGACCTCCGATGGGGTGGCGCTAGGGCGGCCATACTGGATGTTGTAGAAAACCGTATCGTTGAACAAAACGGTATCCTGGGGAACGATGCCGATGGCTGCGCGCAGACTGGCCTGGCTGACGTCGCGAATATTTTGCCCGTCGATGGAAATGCGCCCCTCGTCGATATCGTAGAAACGGAACAGCAGGCGCGAGATCGTCGACTTGCCGGCGCCCGACGCACCGACAATGGCGACCTTGTGGCCGGCCGGAACTTCGAAACTGAGTCCCTGCAGGATCGGTCGACGTTGATCGTAGGCAAATGAAACGTCCTCGAATCGCACCGCACCGTCGCGCACCGTCAGCGGTTTGGCGTCGGGCGCGTCGGAGATTTCCCGCCCGATATCGAGCAGCCCGAACATGTTCTCCATATCGACCAGCGATTGGCGGATCTCGCGGTAGACGAACCCGAGGAAATTGAGCGGCTGGAAAAGCTGCATCATGTACAAATTGACGGCGGTGAATTCGCCGATCGACATCGTTCCATCGGCGACCCGAAAACCGCTGAGTACGAGCAAAATTGTCAGCCCCAAGGCAATGATGAGGCCCTGCCCCACATTCAACAGCGACAGCGTGGTCAGGCTTTTGACCGCGGCAAATTCGTAGCGCTGCAACGAGGCGTCGTAGCGCTGGGCTTCGTGCTCCTCGTTGCCGAAATACTTGACCGTCTCGAAATTGAGCAGGCTGTCGATCGCCTTGGTGTTGGCCTCGCTGTCGCTTTCGTTCATCGCGCGGCGGTACTTCAGCCGCCACTCGGTGAACAGCAGCGTGAACGTGATGTAGATAACAACGGTGATCAGCGTAATGACGCTGAAGATGTAACCGAACAACGACCATAGGATGGCGCAGACAAGGGTGATTTCCAGCAGCGTCGGCAGAATGTTGAACAGCATGAAGCGCAGCAGGAAATCGATACCCTTGATGCCGCGCTCGATGACTCGGCTAAGGCCGCCGGTCTGGCGATCGAGGTGGAAACGCAGCGCCAGGCTGTGGAGGTGCCGGAACACCATCAGGGCGATCCGGCGGATCGCCCGCTGGCCGACCTTGGCGAAGACGAAATCGCGCAATTCTGCGAACGCCTGCTGGCCGACCCGCAGCAAGCCGTAACCGATCAGCAACGCCAGCGGCACAGCTAGAACCGTGTTTCCTGCTGGTTGATCGAGGATATCGACCGCCCTGCCGAACACCGCCGGCACGGCAACCGTCGCCACCTTTGCCGCAGACATCAGCAACACAGCGATGACGACCCGCGTCTTCATTTCCCACTGGCCGCGCGGCCACAGATAGGGCAGCCGCGCGCGCAGCGCGCGCCGCTCCTGGCCCGGTATCGAAGGCCTATCGGTATCGCCCATGGTCCGCATGATGAAATCCTTTAGCCCGTCCGCAGGCTGCCAGGCAAGGATGTAGCCTATCCGGCGGTAAAAGCCAGCGGTTGTATGAAGCTGTCGGGCGGAATCCAGGTGTCGCGGATGTGCGTGTTGGCCCATCGGCACATCTCCTGCAGCACCGGCAGCAGCGCGTTCCCCCGCTCGGTCAACAGATACTCGAAACGCTGCGGTTTGGTTTGGTAGGCTCTTCGTTCGACTAGCCCAGCCCCCTCCCTGCCCGCTTTCGAAGGCATGCCGCCGCCCCAAGACATGCCCGATATGTGAGGCTAATTACGCCAGCGCAGGAGGAACCGCTCGGCCCTGCCGATGAGCCAGCTCACGGTGAGGCCGAGCACGGACAGAATGGACACGCCAGCGATCAGCTGGTCGGTGGCGAACAGCGAACCGGCGATCTGGACATAAGCGCCGATGCCTTTCTCGGCGGCAATCAGCTCGGCCGCAACGATGAGAATTATCGCGATCGCCGATGAAATCCGCATGCCCGACAGGATCGCCGGCAGTGCGCCAGGCAAAATGATCTTTCGCACAATAGAGAACCAGCTGAGGCCGAACGATTGTCCCATTCGGATCAAACCGCGGTCCACATTGTCGATCCCGCCATAGGTAAAAATGACGGTGGGAAAGAAGGTGCCGAACAGGATCAATGCCACCTTCGATTCCTCGCCGATGCCGAACCAAATTATGAACAACGGTAACAGCGCGATTTTGGGGATCGGAAAGATCGCCGAGACCAAGGGTGCAACGCCGGCGCGCACGGTGGAAAATAGTCCGATGCAAAGTCCGAGGGTAATGCCCAAAACGGACCCGATCGTCCAACCCAGCGAGAGCCGTTGCAGCGATGCGCCCAGATGCAACCACAATTCCCCCGAGACCCAGAGGTCGCGCAACGCCGCCAGGGCCTCGCTCGGCGCCGGCAGTACTAATGCGGAAATCACGCCGGTCTGTGAGCCGATCTCCCACAGCACGATCAGGACAACAAAGACCACCGGACCGAGTGCGCGGATCGGTTTGGGCGAAAATCCGCCGCCGCGAAATTCGACGGGACGGGCGTGGGTCGTAGGATCAGCCACTGGCGAGCTCCATATCTGCCGCGACGGCTTCATCGCGCAAAAGATTCCACAGCAACACTTGCTTTTCCTCGAGTGCCGCGTCGCCCCTGGTGCGCTGTTCGATCGGCGTGTCGATTTCGATGATTTCGCGAATGCGCCCCGGCCGGCGCGATAGCACGACGATCTTGTGACCGAGCCGCACCGCTTCATTGAGATTGTGGGTAACGTAGACGACGGTGATTCGCTCGCGCGTCCAGAGCCCAATCAGGTCATCCATCAAAAGCTCGCGGGTCTGTGCATCAAGGCCCGAGAGCGGTTCGTCCATCAGCATCACTGCCGGCTTCACCGCAAGCGCGCGGGCGATAGCCACGCGTTGCTTCATGCCGCCTGAAAGTTGCTTGGGAAACGCCTTTTTGAAGTCCGAAAGCTTGGTACGCGCCAGCACGTCTTCGATGATGCGCGCGGCGGCGGCTCCCCCTAGCCCGTGGTCTTCGAGCACCAGGCTGACATTACCCTCGACGGTCCGCCATGGCAGCAGGGCAAAATCCTGAAAGATGTAGGTTAGTGGATTTAACGAGTCCGCCGGCGGATCGCCGAGTTGTAGCACGTTGCCGCTATCGGGTTGCTCGAGCCCGCCGATGAACCGCAAAAGCGTTGACTTGCCACACCCCGATGGTCCGATCACGCAAACGATCTGACCGCTTTTGATCTCCAGATCGATGCCTTCAAGCACCAGCAAGTCGCCATAACGATGCGTGATGCTTTCCAGGTGAAGGTCCATGGGGGTCCTCGCAGCAGACGCCGCGCCGGAGCCTGGCCCAGGTTCAGGCCACGCTCCGGTTCGGTATCAGTTGCGACTAGTAGGTTTCAACGTAACTCGAATCGACCAGCTGGTCGATTTTAATGTCTTTGCTCACCAGTCCTTCGGCCTGGAACCATGCGAGTTGATGCTTTACCGAAGTCAGGTTCAGCCTTGCATTCGGCTGCAGCCGCATGGAACCGGCTTTGATTGACGGCGCTGCCTTCTCGTAAGGCCGCGAGACATAGACATATTTATGGATCAACTTGGTCGTCGCCTCGACGCCGCCGTCACCCTCGGTCTTGTCGATCATGTTGGCGTTGAAGTCGGCGATTCCCTTGGAGTAAGCGCGTAGGAAACGTTTGGTAAGGTCGCTTTTTCCGGCCGCATTCTTGGTCGAGGTGAAAATCGTCGTCACCTGATAGTCGTCGATGTAGTCGGCAACATTTCCGATAATCTTGGCGCCGCCCGAACCCGCGAGCCCCTTTGCGATATGCGGGACGATGGTCCAGCTATCGATCTGACCGGATTTCAGCGCGCCGATAATGATGCCGACTTTTTGCAACGGTTTCAGTCTGACGTCACCGATAGGGAAGCCTTCCTTGGCGGCGATCTGCGAGATCATTTAGTGAAACGACGATCCGGTCTGGGTTATACCGAACGACCGGCCGGCGAGCTTTGCCGGCGAAGTCACACCGGCATCGAAGGCCGCGTTCGACACCAAAATTTTCTGACCGTCGACGCCTTTTTCCTCGACCAACGCGCCGCCGATGATCTTGATCGCGCCCTTGTTGGCGAGATTGATCAGGCCGCCGGAAATGGCGGTGACGCCATAATCGATGTCGCCCGAGGCTATCGCCACGGCCATTGGCGCCGCGGCCTGGAAGAAGATCAGCTCGACCTCGAGGCCTTCGCCGGCGAAATACCCCTTCTCGTGCGCCACGAACGCACCGGAATGCGAGGTGAAGCGCAACGCCCCTAGCTTTACCTTTTCCGCTGCGGCGGCCATCTGCGTACCGCCAACAAACATCGTCACTACGGCACACGCGGCAACCGCCACACGCCATATCCATTTAGTCCGAAACATTCTCATCCCCTGTCAAGTTCGATTAACCGGAAAGCGGCTTGTTCGGCCCGCTAACCATGTGCGGCTAAAATAGCGGTTTCAGGTCGGTTGAAC
This sequence comes from Alphaproteobacteria bacterium, assembly GCA_027297685.1. GTDB lineage: Bacteria > Pseudomonadota > Alphaproteobacteria > UBA6615 > UBA6615 > JAPUHN01. The sequence goes on from JAPUHN010000042.1 coordinate 9,945, forward strand.
ACCCCCTGAAGTCCTCGTTCTTTTGATGCATCAGATAAAATAGAGCAGCAAGTATCCGCCCAGCAGGATCGCCACCCACAACACCATGCTGCCGGTCGGCCAGGTTCGCGCCAATACGCCCTGCGGCCCGTGGTGACGGTAGAGTTGCGCAATGAGATGTTCGGCCCTCCGCTGCGCCGCTTTGGTAAACGCCAGCAGGGCGCGGCTACCCTGGAGCGAGAACTCGGTCGCCAGTTGGCTGCCGAAGGAGCGCCAGAACCAATCCCAGTCCAGCGTAATCGTCAGGGTTCGCTTCAATGCCGGCAACAACAGGAAAAATGCCAGGCCGGAAAACAACAGCAGTTGCAGCATGCCGACCACATGGTCGCCGGTGTAGGGTATGTAGTCGACCGGGAAGGGCAATAATGCGTAAAGTGCGCCCGGCACCACACCGATGCCGATGCACAACACCGAGAAAAAGATCATGGCGAGGCGCATCGCCCAAGGCGGCTCCGGCGGACGCATGCCGGAATCCTTCTGGAAGAAAACGAACCACGGGAACTTTATGCCGGCGTGCAAGAACACCCCGGCCGAGGCCGCACCCAGCAAGAAGTAGAGGACCAGCATATGCCCATCTGCCGCGCCTTGGCTGATCATCGACTTTGAGATGAAGCCAGACGTCCATGGGAAAGCCGAGATCGACATCGCACCGACGATGCCGCAGGTCGCCGTCAGCGGCATGGTCCGGAACAGCCCGCCCAAATCGGTACATTTGCGCTTGCCCGTCATCGACAGCACGGAACCGGCGCTCATCAGCAGCAAGGCCTTGTAGATAATGTGGGCGAACGCGTGCGACGCCGCACCGTTGAGCGCCAGCTCGGTACCAATGCCGATACCGATAACCATGAAGCCAACCTGGTTGACGATCGAATAGGCCAGAATGCGGCGCATGTCGTTTTCCAGGATCGCGTAGACGATCCCGTAGAAAACCATGTAGAGGCCGATATAGATCAACACTTCTGCACCGGCGAAACCGACCAGCAGCACGAAGACCGCTGTCTTGGTCGTGAAGGCCGATAGGAACACCATGCCGCTTGGCGATGCTTCGGGATAGGCATCGGGCAACCAAGCCGACAAGGGCGGTGCGCCGGCATTGAGCAAAAATCCGCCCAGGATCATCCAGCGCGCCAGCGTGTCGGGGGTCATGTGGGTGAAGGTGACCGAACCGCTGGCCGATATCTCGCCGGCGATGCCGGCCATCAACACCACGCCGCCCAATAAATGAACAAGCAAGTATCGCATGCCCGACTGACGCGCCCGCAACGTTCCTGCGGACATGATGATCAGGGTCGAGCCCACAGCCATGATTTCCCAAAACACAAACAGGGTTATCAGATCGCCGGCGAAGGTCACGCCGACGGCGCTGCCGGCATAAACGAATGCCGCGCTGAGTTCGACCGTGTTCTTGCGCGGCAGGGCGAACAGACCGCCGCCGAACGCCATGATCGAGAATATGGTGGCGAATAAACGGCCGATCGTCGTGCCCTTGACGATCTCCAACTCATAGCCGAGCAAGGGCGCGGTCAACTGCACGCCATCGGGCACTTGCCAGACCCACCACAGGGTCAGCAACGGCGCTAGCACGATCACTGCATCCTGCACGCGACCGCGCGTACCGGCGATCAAAAATCCGGCAACTATCAGGATCAGGCCAGGCGGCACTACAGCGAGGTCACTCATCGGCAGCGGTGTCCCCGTAATAGGTGTCCCGGCGCTTGAGCATTACGCCCAGCACCTTCGAGCCGACAATCAGCACGACACAGGCGCCGAAGCCGTACCAGGCGTTGAACCCCAAGCTGCCGTCGAGTC
>JAPUHN010000043.1 GCA_027297685.1 Alphaproteobacteria bacterium
AAAATCGCTTCCATGATCGACTGACTGCGGGCGTCCGGTAAGTGCGGGTAGTGACGCGCTTCGACAGCGCGGCAAATCGATTCGAGCATGAAGCTGGCGATAAGGCCGATAAACGCCGGCAGCAACAAAATCAATAATACCACCGCGGCCAAGCTGGTAACAACATCAATACTCATTTCGAGCCAACTGAGGTTGACGAAGTTGGTATTGTCGAGAATGACCTTGATAGCGAACCACAGAGCAATCGCGGTCACCAGGCTGCCGGCGATACTCAGCCACAGCACACGCCGAAAAGGTGGCGTCGGCAATTGGCCGAGGGTCTTGAAAAATGCATCGAACATGATGGTGCAGTCATAGCGGCACAGCGGAGCGTTACCAAGGCTTTCCGCAAAGCAAGCGCGTTGTTTCCCTTGTCCGGGTGTCGGCGGTGGCTATACTCCGGCGCGCCCGCGTTATCCCAGCCACCGGGCTCACCCGCCTGACCCTTTGAGGGAAAATCGCCATGAGCGTCGAACCAGCGTCCGCTGCCGATCTTGATGTCGTGTGCATCGGCAACGCTATTGTCGATGTCTTGACTCAAACCGACGACGCGACGTTGATGCGGCTCGGCATGACCAAGGGGTCGATGTCGATGGTCGATGCCGAAGCGGCCGAACGGCTTTACAATGAACTGGGGCCAGGCATCGAGACATCGGGCGGTTCGGCCGGCAACACAGCTGCCGGCTTGGCGTCGCTCGGCGCCAAATGCGCCTATATCGGCAAGGTTCGCGACGATCGGCTGGGCGAGATTTTTGCCCACGATATCCAAGCGGTAGGTGTGGAATATTCCACAGCGCCGGCGACCGCCGGGCCGCCGACGGCGCGTTGTCTCATCCTGATTACACCCGATGCTGAACGGACGATGAACACCTACTTGGGCGCCTGCGCTGACCTTGGGCCCGATGATATCGACGAGAAATTGGTGGGCCGGGCACAAGTGACCTATCTGGAAGGTTATCTCTGGGACCGCGATGCGGCCAAACAGGCGTTTCTCAGGGCGGCACGGTTGGCGCATGCGGCCGGTCGCATGACCGCGCTGACATTATCCGATTCGTTTTGTGTCGACCGCCATCGCGACTCGTTTCGCGAGCTCATCAGCGGCCACATCGATATTCTGTTTGCCAACGAGGCGGAAATTCTTTCGCTCTACGAAGTCGACAATTTCGACGCGGCGCTGCAGCACGCGCGCGAAGATTGCGCGGTCGCCGCTTTGACCCGATCGGAGAAAGGATCGGTGGTCATATCTGGCGAGGAGGTTCATGTGGTTGATGCGGACCCGGTCTCTCCGGTGATCGATACCACGGGGGCTGGCGACCAGTACGCCGCGGGGTTTCTCCATGGCTACACGCGCGGCAAAGAGTTGGCTTTGTGCGCGCGTGTAGGCGGCATCGCGGCAGCGGAAGTCATCTCCCATGTTGGGCCGAGGCCTCAAGTGAACCTGTCGGATCTTGTGGAGGCGCGGCTCAGCGCGCGTTAGTCGCCCAGAACGTTTCCAGTCGCACGCCATAAACTGGCACCGTCTTGGGCCGCGACAACTTTCGCCAGTAGGCGATGCGTTGGCTGGCGTCGTGATATAGCGGCAGCACGTAGTAGTTCCACATCAGAATCCGGTCGAGTGCACGCGCGGCTGCGATCAGATCTTGGCGCGTTCGCGCGGCGCCCAGCGCCGCAATCATTGCGTCGACCGCTGGGTCGGCGACCCCGGTCCAGTTGCGGCCGCCCGGCTGGTTGGCGGTGAGCGAGCTCCAATAGTTTTGCTGTTCGTTCCCGGGCGATAGCGTGACCCCCCAGAACCCGAACACCATGTCGAAATCATAACTGTCGATCAGACCCTGGAACTGCGCCGACTCGACGAGGCGAACACGAACCTTGATACCAAGCCGCTTCAAATTGCGCGCGTAGGCCAGGGCGATTCGTTGGTTCGATGGCAGGCGCAGCGTCATCTCGAACCGGAACGGTGTCCCGTCGGAAGTATGCAAGACCCCGTCGCGGACCGCGAGGCCGGCTTGCTTGAGCAACTGGGCGGCTTTACGAAGATTGGTTCTGTCACGCCCCGAACCGTCGGTCGCCGGCGGCTGAAAGGGCGGACCGAATACTTGCGGCGGCACCTGTTCCCGCCAGGGCTCCAGGAGCTTCATCTCGGCTGGCGATGGTGGACCGGTGGGCGCCATCGCTGACTTGGAGAACATCCCGGTAGTTCGCGAATAACCCTGGTGCAGCAAGGCCCGGTTGAGCCATTCGAAATCGAAGGCGAGGTTTAGAGCCTCGCGTACGCGGCGGTCGGCGAACAAGGGCCGCCGGAGGTTAAAAGCCAGCGCGCGTAGCCCCGACGGCGTACCGTTTTCGATTGCCTCGCGCACGACGCGGCCCGCAGCCAGCGCTGGAAAGTTGTACTGGGTCGCCCAGCGCGCCGCGTCGCCTTCGCCGCGATAATCATAGTCGCCGGCTTTAAACGCCTCCAACGCCACCGAATCGTCCCGGTAGTAGTCATAGCGAATGGTATCTAAATTGAACTGGCCGCGGCCAACCGCCAAATCGCGTCCCCAGTAGTTCGGATTGCGCCGGTAGGCGATCAACCGGCCGGGATCTATGCGTTCGATGACATAGGGACCACTGGCCAGGGGAGGGTCGAGCGTGGTTTCGGTGAAATCGCGGTCTCGCCACCAACGCTCGGACAATATCGGCAGAAATCCGGCGACCAATAGCGGTAGTTCCCGGTCGCTGTTGTCGACAAAGGTAAAGCGCACGCGTTGCGGTCCTGTCTGCGCGACGGTGGCGACGCGCGACCAGGTGGCGCGCGCGTTGGGGCTGCCATTTTCCTTCAGGATATTCCAGCTGAAGATGACATCGTCGACGGTGACCGGCGTGTCGTCGGAGAACCTTGCCTCCGTTCGCAGCGTAAACTCGATCCATCCGCGGTCATCGGCCATTTCGATCGATTCGGCCAGCAGGCCGTATAGCGAAAAGGGCTCGTCGAGGCTGCGCCGGGTCAGGGTCTCGAAATAATACCCGAACCCGTGGTGAAGCCCGGCCGCAGGTTTGCCTTTGATGACGTAGGGGTTGAGGGTGTCGAACGTGCCAATTGCATGCAGGCGGAAATCGCCGCCCTTCGGGGCGTCGGGATTTACATAATCGAAATAAGCAAAGTCCGCCGGATACTTAGGCGTGCCGTGCATGGCGATAGCGTGGCTTGGCTCGGCAAATGCACCGCCGGACCCATGTGCAAGGACCACGAGCGAAACAAGTGCCGCCGTGCACACACGCGCCAGAGGGAATAATCTTGCCAATACCTGTCCCTCGCACGTCATTCAGAACATGTTAGCTGACAACGAACGGGCCATAACCCACATATAGGTTGTGCCCGAATGATTCGATACTGTTCGCCAGACGCGCGATACTGAACGAACGACAGCCCAACCGGAGGCGAGGCGACTATGCATATCGGCGTTCCCCGTGAGATAAAGACCCAGGAGTATCGAGTTGGCTTGATCCCGGCATCGGTGCGCGAATTGACCCATCATGGTCACACCGTGACGGTCGAAATCGGCGCGGGCGCCGGCGTCAATTTCACCGACGACGATTACCGTGCTGCCGGCGCCGAAATCGCGCCCGACGCTGCCACAGTGTTTGCCGCGGCCGAGTTGATCGTCAAGGTGAAGGAGCCGCAAGCCTCGGAGTTCCCCCTGCTGCGGGAGGGGCAGATTTTGTTCACCTACCTGCACCTCGCCGCCGAGCCCGAGGTGACCGAGGCTCTGGTCGCGTCCAACTGTATCGCAATTGCCTACGAAACTGTGACCGATGCCCATGGCGGTCTGCCGCTGCTGTCGCCGATGAGCGAAGTTGCCGGGCGCATGGCGATCCAGGTTGGCGCCTATTGCCTGGAAAAGGAAAGAGGCGGGCGAGGCGTTTTGCTGGGCGGCGTGCCGGGCGTAGAGGCCGCCGATGTGTTGGTGATCGGTGGCGGGGTGGCTGGCACCAATGCGGCACGCATGGCCATGGGTATGGAAGCGCGGGTCACCGTGCTAGAGCGCTCGCTCGATCGGCTGAAAGAGCTCGACATGCAATTCGGCCCGACGCTAAACACGATTTATTCCACGCTCGACGCCGTCGAACGCTATGTGCTCGGTGCCGATTTGGTGATCGGCGCGGTTTTGGTACCCGGCGCGACGACGCCCAAACTGGTGACCGCCGACATGGTCAAAAAGATGAAACCGGGTGCGGCGATGGTCGACATTTCGATAGATCAAGGCGGCTGTTTCGAGACCTCGCGACCGACCACCCACGACAACCCCACCTTCGTTGTCGACGATGTGGTTCATTACTGCGTGACTAATATGCCGGGTGCGGTTTCGCGTTCGTCATCGCGCGCCTTGAACAACGCGACGCTGCCATTTGTCGTGGAGTTAGCCAACAAGGGATACCGCCGGGCGTTGCACGAGGACGCCCATTTCCGGGCCGGCCTGAACGTCTACCATGGCAGTATCACCCACAGCGCTGTGGCGGCGTCGTTGGACCGGCCTTACCGCCATCCCGAGGATGTGATCTTACCCTAGAGCAGTATCCACTGAATCCTCATGGCTTGCTTGCCGAAGAATGAGGATGGGAGATACCGATGACCAAATCCAGGCCCGAAAAATTTCCCGGCGACATTACGACGCTTGGCGTCGCCACTATTGCGCCGCGGCCGCCTTGCCCGACCGTCGTTTGCTGCTCTGTTGCTCCGCTTGTAGGCGAATCGACTCATGTGCGGCAAGGGCGGCGGCGCTCACCAGATCGTTCACGGTCGAGCGCATTTGGGCGATCTCAACGGGTTTTTCCAGCCCCATCAGCATGGGACCGACAACGGTACCGATATCGAGCGACTGCAACAGCCGCGAGACGATATGGGCCGAATGCAGGCCGGGCATAATCAGCACATTGGCCGGTCCGGTTAGCCGGCTGAAGGGGTAAAAGCGTTCGCGCAGCACCGGGTCGAGCGCGGTGTCGGCGGTCATCTCGCCATCGTACTCGAAGTCGGCTCCGCCCGCCTCGTCCATCAGCCGGACCGCCTCGCGCGAGTTTTCGGTGTAGGCGTCCGGCGGATTGCCGAAGTTGGAGTAACTGAGAAATGCTATCCTCGGCTCGTGGCCCATTTGGCGCGCCTTCGCCGCGCTTTGTCTGGCGATTTCGACCATGACCTCGGGCGCCGGGCGGGCATGAACGCTGGTGTCGGCCACAAATAAGGTGTGATTGGAGGTGGTGTGGATGGTGAGGCCGAACACCTGTTGTCCGGGCACCGGATCGAAAACACGCCTGACGTCTCTAAAACAGGTCGTAAAACGCCGCGTCAGGCCGGTGACCATCGCGTCGGCGGCGCCGTGCGCGACCATGCAGGCAGCGAATACGTTGCGGTTCTGGTTGACCAGGCGTTGGCAATCGCGGAACAGCAAGCCCTGCCGCCGCAATCGCTGATACAGGAAATCGATATACTTTTCGCGATCCTTGGCCAGCGCCGCGTTATGGATTTCTAAATCTGCGGCCTCGTTGAGGCCCAATTCTTCGATGCGTTCATGCACAACGTTTTCGCGGCCGATCAGGATCGGCGTGCCGAGCTCGGCATTTTGGAACGCAATGGCGGCGCGGATTGCGCGCTCGGACTCGCCCTCGGCAAATACGACCCGGCGTGGATTTTGCCGCACGGTCTGGTAAATCGCCTGAATCGACGCCGCTGTCGGGTCGAGGCGCTGCGCCAACTCGTTTTTGTAGGATTCCATGATCGCGATCGGCCGGCGGGCAACGCCGCTATCCATGGCCGCTTGCGCGACGCGCGGCGGCACGAACTCGATAAGCCGCGGATCGAAGGGCACCGGTATGATGTACTCGGGCCCGTATTTCAGTTTGGTGTCGGCGTAGACGGCGTTGACTTCGTCCGGTACGTCGAGCCGCGCCAGTTCGGCCAACGCGTGCGCGCAGGCGATCTTCATCTCGTCGTTGACCGTGCGGGCGCGTACGTCGAGCGCACCTCGGAATATATAGGGAAAGCCCAACACATTATTGACCTGGTTGGGGTAATCCGAACGGCCGGTCGCAACGATGGCGTCATTGCGGGCGGCCTTGACGTCTTCGGGCGTAATTTCCGGGTCCGGGTTGGCCATGGCGAAGAGGATCGGTTTGGCAGCCATCGATTTGACCATTTTCTTGCTCACCGCGCCGGCCACCGATACCCCGAAAAAGACATCAGCGCCCTCCATCGCTTCCTCGAGCGTGCGTGCCTTGGTGTTGACGGCGTGGGCGGACTTCCACTGGTTCATGCCCGCTTCGCGGCCCTGGTACACGATGCCGCGGCTGTCGCACAGGATGGCGTTTTCGTGGGGCAGGCCCGTCGCCTTGATCAGCTCGACGCACGCGATCGCTGCCGAGCCGGCGCCGTTGATGACCAGCTTGGTTTCGGCGATGTCGCGGCCGGTCAGGTCGAGGGCGTTAATCAACCCAGCCAGCGAGACAATGGCGGTGCCGTGCTGGTCGTCGTGGAACACAGGAATGTCCATCAACTCGCGCAAGCGCTGTTCAATGATGAAGCATTCCGGCGCCTTAATGTCTTCCAGGTTTATGCCACCGAACGAGGGCGTGAGGTAGCGCACGCAATTGACAAACTCGTCGACATCCTCGGTTGCCACTTCGAGATCGATGGCGTCGATGTCGGCGAACTTCTTGAACAGGACCGACTTGCCCTCCATCACCGGTTTGCTGGCCAGCGCGCCGATATTGCCGAGGCCGAGCACGGCGGTGCCGTTGGAGATGACGGCGACGAAATTACCGCGCGCGGTGTAGTCGTAGACGGTGTCGGCATCGTCGTAGATTTCCATGCACGGCGCCGCGACGCCGGGCGAGTAGGCGAGCGACAAATCGCGCTGGGTGGTCAGGGGCTTCGTCATAGCGATTGCAATCTTGCCGGGTTTGCCGGTCTTGTGCATCTGCAACGAGTCGATATCGAGTTGGCTCAGTTTCCGTTTCTCGGACATGACGCCTGACTAACCTCCGCGCG
>JAPUHN010000044.1 GCA_027297685.1 Alphaproteobacteria bacterium
TGAGTTCGATTCCGATTCCACCGGCGCCGACGAGCCCCAAAATCACGGATGCGCGGACGGCCTTTTCCATGGCGAACAGAGCATCGCTGGTGATAGACGGCATGGCGCTCGGCAATACCACCGACAGGGCGACATCAAGGCGGCTTCCGCCCATGGCCTTGATTGCTTCCTGAGGGCCGACATCCTGTTCTTCAGAGGCTTCGGAAAAGAACTTTCCGAGAAAACCGATGCTATCCATCATGATCGCCAACGCCCCCGCCACCGGGCCGAGGCCGACCACGATGACGAAAACTAGCGCCCAAATCAGGTCCGGCACCGTGCGGCAGAACGAGATGAAGCTGCGAACGGCAAACCTGACCATGGGATGGGGCGTGAGGTTGCGGGCCGCGAACAAAACCAAGGGAAGACTGATGACGATACCGAGCGACGTGCCGCAGATCGCCATCAGAAAGGTTATCCACAGCGAGCTGAGCAATCGCGGCAGGGCTTCCACGTTCAGCGGCCACATCTGTCCCATCAATCGGGCCAACCGGGGGCCGCCTTGAATGATCTCAAGGAGATCGAAGTCGATGGCGTGGAAGGCGGTGAGGATCAATGCCAGGGCGGCAACGCCGAAGGCGAAACCGACCGGACTGAAGGCATGAAGGCGGGCGGGCGGACTAGTCGTCGTCATCGTCTTCGTCTCCATAAATGCTCCCCAATTCTTCGAGCGATTTCGCGTCGGCGGCACAATCCAGGTCGATGCGGCCGTCGCGAACGCCGAGGATTCGATCCGCATAGCGCACGGCATGAGGCAGGTGGTGCGAGACGAAAATAAGCGTCGCGTTCTGCTGGGCCACCAACCGGGAGAACAGATCCATGATTTCTTCGCCGGCGACCGGGTCCAGGCTGGCGACCGGTTCATCGGCGATGACGAGTTTCGGCCGTTGCATCAGCGCCCGCGCGATCGCGACCCGCTGTGACTGACCGCCCGACAATGCGCTGGCCCGGTTGAGGGCGCGGTCGGCCAAGCCGACCCGCTCCAACAGGTCCATGGCCTCGTCCCGCAGATCGGCCGGGGCCAAGGCCTGGTTCCATATCCTGAAGCTCGGCCGATAGCGGACCATGGCACCGTGAATGACGTTGGTCAGCGCCGTTGATCGGGGCACAAGGTTGTGTCTCTGGTGTATGAACCCGACCTGACAGAGAAGCTGACGCCTCTTGCGTCCGCTGATGTTGTGCATCGGCTCGCCATAGAGCCACTCGCCCTCGCTCTTTGACAGCGGAATCATCCCCAGGGCGGCGCGCAGGAGGGTAGACTTGCCGGCCCCGTTGCGGCCAATGATGGCGACCCGCTCGCCTTCATCGACGGAAAAGTCGATTCTATCGAAAAGCTTGAGACCGTTGGCGAAAGTCAGCGACAGTGACTTCACCCGCAAGGCGCATTCGTTGCCTTTCAAGCCCCGAGAGATCACCTCCGCGGACGAATCCGCGGAGGCGGTCTCGATAGTGCCGTCGATTGATGGCATCGGATCAACACATCACTCGTCAATGAACTTGGCGAGGCTTTCCGCCCCCACGGTTATGTAAGCCTGGCGCACATATTCGTAGTCGGAGTCCTTGACGGTCGGAATGAACTTGCCGCCGAGGTACTTCTTGTTCTCTTCACCTTTGAGTGCCGCATCCAAGAGTTTGCCGGCGTTGTTCACGAAAGCCGTGCGCATTTTCGCTACGTCGGCGGCGGGGACGTGGGCGCCGGCGACCAAGACGTCGTTGGGCAGGTCCGGGCCGCGGGCCGCGACGCGCAGACCGACGTCGGGGAAGTTGGCGCGGATATTGACCAGATGCGACGAGCCCACGGCGACAGCATCGACGTCGCCCCTCAGCATGGCCTCAACGGACACGTTGCGATGGATGTTCAGGGCCTTGTAGTCTTTGTTGGGCATCAGTCCGATACTGGCGAGCAATTGCGCCGGCCCCAGATGCGTCGACGTTGAGCCCACATCACCGAAGGCGATGACCTTGCCCTTCATGTCGGCCAGCGTTTTGATCTCCGATTCATTGGTGACCACCAGCTGCGTGAAGTAGTCGAGACGCTGCCATGCGACCACCGGCACGGCCTTGGCGCGTGCTCGGAAAACGATGTATTCGGCCGGCCCGGTGAGGATGAAATCCACATGACCGTTGGCGAGGGCCTCGACGGCCGCCGTGCGGCTGTTGACCGGGAAAAATTTAATCTCATCGCCGGTGATCTCTTCCAGCACGGCGACGAAATCGCCGTACTCGGTCTGCAGGGATTCAAGACCGGTGATGTCGGTCACACCGAACTTGATCGTGTCAGCCTGAACCGCGCCCGCCACAAGAACGAAAGCAGCCGCGCCGGCTAGGATTTTTTTGAAGATTGACATTGGTCGTCGTCTCCTCCGCAGGAATGAAAAGGTTGCGTCGTGTATCGGTCTCGGTCCTTTCGGACCCCGTGATCTCCCGAACGTGTTGTTGTTTTTCTCGTCGGCTGCGCAAGCAAATCAGCGCGGAGATTTTTTCGGGAGCGCCTTTCTCCGGCTCTCCTACTAGAACCTGCGGGCGGCGCTTGCCAATACCTTTTGGGAATATGATTATCTAATTTTAGCATATAATGATTTTTGACAGATCACATACTGATACATAACTAATTGTTTTATAATGATATTTCACTATTTCCCTTAGACTTTGCTGCGGTTATTCTAATTATTTATGCATAAAAAATATTGCAATTATTCAATTTCAGCCTGATAGTCCGACCCCGAATCGAAACACAGGCGGCACGAGAGAATATTTCGACAATGCGAATAGCATGGCTCGAAGATTTTTTGGCATTGGCAGAAGCGGGCAGTTTTTCGCGCGCCGCGGCCCGGCGAAATGTGGCGCAACCGGCCTTCAGCCGGCGCATTCGCCTGCTTGAGGAATGGATCGGAGTCACGCTGTTCGGTCGCGACCGCCAGCCGATCCGCCTGACGGATGCGGGCCGCCAGTTGATGCCGATTGCCAGCAACGTTATCCACCAGCTCTACCAGGGACGCGAAAATATTCGGCAAACTGCGCGTGGCGCGAACACCATGAAGTTCGAGGCAACGCATACGATCTCGATCCTGTTCTTTCCGTAATGGTTTCAGTCGGTAAAAGTAAACTCGCCGGGTATCTCCTTGAGTCT
>JAPUHN010000045.1 GCA_027297685.1 Alphaproteobacteria bacterium
GAGTGGCGGTGGTTCCCGCAGATTTGGAACGAAAATTGGAGTACCGGTAATATCGTCTTGCTCGGCGACGCGTTGCACACGGCGCATTTTTCCATCGGCTCGGGAACCCGGTTGGCGATGGAAGATGCGATCGCCCTCTTCAAGGCGCTGGGCGCGTGCAAGCCGGACGTGCGCGCAGCATTGGTGCGGTACGAGGAAATTCGCCGTCCGGCATTGGAAAAACTGGTCGACGCCGCTGTGGCCAGCGCCCACTGGTACGAGCGCATGGCCGAGTTGATGCGCACCCTGGAGCCTTATGAGTTTGCGCGCAGCTATATGACCCGTACCGGGCGAGTGAGCGACGAGCGCTTAAAAAAAATTGCGCCGAAGTTCATGGAACGCTACGCGCAACATCGGACGAGCTAGCGGTTTCAGGCATGGAAATGAACGATATCACCGACCGCGTGCCGCGCGACTTAGCGATCAGCCGCGACATCGGTTTCGCGGTGCCCGAGCGTTACAACGCCAGCGAAATCCTGTTCGACAATCTCGATGCCAGCCGCAGCGGCAAGACCGCAGTCTACGCCGACAGCGGTAATGCGACATATGGTGAGCTCTGTGATGTTGCGTGCCAGGTGGGCCATGCGTTAGCCGGGCAGGGGCTGCCGCCATTTTCGCGCATTCTCATGCTGTTGGATGACACACCGGCCTATCCGGCGGCGATATTTGGCGCCCTGCGGGCCGGCTTCGTTCCGGTTCTGATCAACACGCTCTCGTCGCCGGATCTGATCCAGTACTTTTTGGCGGACAGCGGCGCGGCGATGGCCATGGTCGAAAGCTCGCTTACGCACCTGTTGACCGACGAAACTGTGGCCAAAACCGAGTTGCAGTGCGTGGTCGTTGCCAACGGCGATGCCAGCCCGCCGGCGGGTATTCAATCGCTAAATTGGGACGATTGGCTTGCCGGGCAGTCGACGGAATTGGAAGCTGCCGATACCAGCCGCGACGACATGGCGTTTTGGATGTACAGCTCGGGCAGTACGGGACGGCCCAAGGGCATTGTCCATCTGCACCACGATATGGCCTACACCCACGATTCCTACGCCCAGGAAATCCTCAAGCTCACCGAAAACGACATCTGCTTTTCGCCGCCGAAGATCTTTTTCGCCTACGGGTTCGGCAATTCAATCACCTTTCCCCTCTCGGTCGGCGCCAGCGTGGTGCTCAATGCCGGACGCCCCGAGCCAACCAGTGTTCTCGCTTCGATCGAGCGCTACCGCCCGACAATTTTGTTCGGTTTACCAACGCTTTATAATGCGTTGCTCAACGATGATCGCAGTAAGGTAGCCGACCTGAGCAGCATCCGTTTGTGCGTATCTGCCGCCGAGACCCTGTCCAACGAGCTGTTCAAAGCGTGGCGCGAGCGCTTTGGCCTCGACATCATCGAAGGGCTGGGGTCGACCGAGGTGTTGCATATCTATCTTTCGAACGCGCCCGGCGCCTACAAGGTCGGAGCGGCGGGCCGGCCGGTCCAGGGTTACGAGGTCGAGCTGCGCAACGACCGGGGCGAGCCGATCAAGCCGGACGAGCCGGGCGTTTTGTGGGTGCGCGGCGATTCCAACGCGCCGTGCTACTGGAACAAGCCGGAAAAGACTGCCGAAACCATGCGCGACGGCTGGATTTATACCGGCGACCGCTTCGAAGTCGACGATGACGGGTTCTATTATTTCCGCGGCCGCGCCGACGATCTCATCAAGGTCAGCGGTCAATGGGTTTACCCGTTGGAGATCGAGCTTTGCCTGGCCGATCATCCGGCGGTCAAGGAATGCGCGGTGTTGGGAGCCGAACTGGCCGACAAACGCATGTCGACCAAGGCGTTTGTGGTCGTCACTGACGGGCACGCTTCGGGCGACGCTCTTACAGAGGAATTGAAAGCCTACGCAAAAGCCAACCTGTTACCGCACAAATACGCCCGCACGGTGGTCTATCTCGCCGCGCTGCCGAAAACCGGCTCGGGCAAGATCGACCGGCAGGCTCTGCGCGACCAATTCTAAGTAGAACCCTCTACTCCAAGCAGCGGGGTTGAGACTAAGCCAGTCGCTTCTCCGAGTGACCCGAACCCTCGGTTGCGCCAAGCTGTCGAGGCAGCTCGGCGGCGTCCGCTAATCCAATTCGGACCGCCGTGCGCACCAAAGGGAATACGGGATCACGCAGACATGATTATTTATTCGGCGGAATGAAGTCCTGCGGTCCGTGCTGATGGATGAATAAGATGCATTCGTCCGGGCCGGCGCACGCGTCGTTGTGCAGCTCTCCGCCAGCCTGCATGACATAAGAACCAGCCGGCAACGATCTGACGTCGTCATTGCCGAAGATGTGCGTCCAGGTTCCCTAGAGGTTCACGCCGTGATAGGCAAAAGTGTGGCTGTGGGGCCCGGGCGTAAATCCCGGGGGGAGCTTCAAGAGGACGGCATATTCATCGCTTGCCGGGTCTCCCCAAAGCACCGCCATCTGCGCCGGTCCTTCGCCGAATAGTGCCCAATTCAGTTTGTCGGCAGGCACGGCAATATCATTCTCACCCGCTTTCGCCGATGTTGAGATAGCGGTAACTGCAGTGATCGCAAAGGCACTGATCACTGCGCCAAAGACAATCCCTCTCAGGCCGAAAATAAACCTATGATTCATTGCAACCGACTTACGCATAGCTTCCTCCAAGTGACTGACGGGCCCCTGCAAAACGCCAAGACCTGTCCCAGTTTCTATTTCGTGTGACGGGCTAACTGACTTCTGAGGGTGGTTGCTTCAGGCGCCGCTACGTGAACGGCGCCGTGCAGCCTAGTCTACCTGTGCTCGGTGCAACCGCACTGCTGTGGTCATTGGCTCGCCAGCGCTTACCATATCGCCGTCTGCAGCCGAGGTGAACTGTGTTGCGAACGCCGGTTCTGAGAAACTAGCTTACTCCCAGGGAGAGGGGTCTATTGCTACGACGCCGTTTTGTCTTCGAGCGGCGGGTAGGGGCGTTCCACGCCTGTCGCGGCCACATCGCCCGCACCCGCCGGAGGCGTCGGCGTATAGTGAGCCGGAGCGGCGCCGCCGGCGGCGGCCCGCGCGCGCGCTTCGTCGGGCGTTTCCAACAACTCGCCCGCCTTGAGCGCGGCCTTGCGGTCGACCGGCACGGGTCCTGGCGCGTCGGGCGGTGGCATCATATTCGCGTGGTAATAGGCGACCGTTTCGGCATGCTTGACCGCATCGACTTTACGGGCCGGGTCGATCTCGCGTTGGTTGACGCCTTTTGGGGTTACCGCCACATCGCCGATCACCTCGTGGTCGAACCACCATTTTTTGGCCGGGTTGCGTTTGCCGTTGCCCAAGGCGTCGTCGGCCCACGCCGCGATCGGCACCATCAATGGTTTTAGGAACATCGCATTAACGCCCAGCCAACTCGCCGCGCGGGTGAGCAGCGCCCCGTCGGCATCGACCACCTTGTTGATCGGACAAGTCTTCATACAACGCCCGCAGGCCGAACCGTACGGATTGGTCACCCGGTAGCGGGCGCATCGCTCGACATCGGGTTTCCAGATTTCATAACCGTTGAACATCACCTTGTCGCCGAAGGGGATGGCGTCGCAGGGGCATTCACGGGCGCATTTAAGGCAACCACTGCAGAACGTCTGCAGGCCAAAATCGATCGGCCTGTCGACCTCGAGCGGTATGTTCGTGGTGACGACGACCGATTTGAAGCGCGGACCGACGAAGGGGTTGAGCACCAGTTCGCCGATCCGACTCAATTCGCCCAAGCCCGCCCACAGCACCAGGGGAATTTGCAACACGTCACTATCGGCGTTGGTTTGCGAGCGTGCGGAAAACCCGCTTTGCCGCAGCAATTCGGCCATCACGCCGGCGATCTCGGCGCCGCGAAGATAGCCGCGCATGGATTGCGCACCGGAAATCCAGTCGTCGCCGCTGGCGCCCTCCATGGTGTCGAATTCCTGGTCGATCAACATAACCACGGCATAACGGTGGCGCATCTCGATGGGAGTGCCGTCGTCTTTGTGCGAGTACCAGGCATAGCGTGGTATTTCGCAGATACCGGTTAAGTCGGCGCCAAGGAAATACGACAGCGCTTTGAGCGCCTTGGTGTTCTCTGCGGAATCGGTGAATCGAGAAAGATCGGCGCCCGAATTCACCTCGCCGTCCTGCATCGGCACCATGCCGCGAATGCCGTGGGTCATCGCCCGCGATAGTGGATGTTTGGTGGCGAAACGGTTGCGCTCGCGCTGAGCTTTGGCGCCAAGGTCGCCTTGTAGCGCGCGTTCGAAGAAGGCTGCGCGTTTGGGCACACGCGGCACCTCGTCGTCGAGGATGAGGGTGGTCGGCCGGTCGATCCGTTTGACCGTCTCCATCGGGTAGCGGCTGTCGTACGAGCGCCGCTTGGCGCGCCGGTTGCGTTCGCGACCGGACTGGGCGCCGTTGAGGCCCCACCAGTAACGCAGGCCTTTTTCCTTCAGGGCGCTAGCGGCGAGGGGTTGATCACATACCAGTTTATAGTCGGTCGACACCACGGCGAGCGAGAACGCGTCGACGAATGGATTGGCGAGACGGTCACCCTGGCGTACCGCAAGCCCGGCCAAAACCGCAAGCCGGTCGGCATCGAGTTTGCGATGGCCGGCGACATCGGCGCGCGCGGCGTACCCCATTTGGCGGATATGACGGGCGAGGCTGGTGGCGATTTCGGCCGCCCGCATGTCGGCCGTTTCTGTGACAGCGGGCGCAATCCATTCCGCAGCAATGGTCTGGTCGGCCGGGACCCGGCTGTGCTCGACCAGGATAACCACCGCCTGGCCATGGCTGTCGGCTTGGTCTTCGGGGGCCATGCCTGCGAGCCAGGCATTTTCGGGAATCTCGCATATACCCACCTGGCTTGCGTTCAAGAAATAGCAGGCGCCCTTGACGTCGACCGTGCAACGGGCCGGATCATCGGTATCGGGCGCGGTTTCAGGCGCATGCGAATCTTCGGTGAACTTGGCAAACAACTCGCGATAATCGCGAACGGCGGTTGCCAGCAGTCCGCGGGGTTGATTATCCGGCTCCGGCGCAAGCCTTGGCCGCGTGGTTTCGGCTGAGAGGACCGTGTCGTCGCGCGCCAGCGTCTCGAGCGGGAAGGGGCCGAGGGAATAGGATCGGTTTTTAGACCTTGCATATACCAGCATATTGGAGCTCTCCCCCGAGCGCCTTCAGCGCTCGTTGATCGATCTTACTAGGCTGTCACGATGCGTAAAGATGGTGGCATTGGGTGCTCGCCGGATTCGATCGACGCGCCGATCACGTTGAGTGCCTGCTTCGACACGTTGGCGTGCTCGCGCATCAAGGCTTCGGCGCGGGCACCTTCGCCGTTTTCCAATGCCTCGACAATCAACCAATGCTGGGTTTGCGCTACTGTCATTTGCCGCTTGGTATCGATCGACTCATGGATGGCAACGGTCTGTGGCGACACAAAGGGAAGCTTGTGTGTCAGATCGAGCCCGTTTTCGAGAGCCTTGTTACCGGACGCTTCAACAATCGCACAGTGGAACCGCTCGTTCATCTCGCCATAGTCGCTGGCATCGTCGCCAGTAACCAACTTCTTTTGGATAATCCGGTCGCCAATCTCGAGGCAACGGCGCAGCTCCATGGCGGTGTGCCGTGGCAGTCCTTTCTCTGCGACCAACCGAGCCGCCATGCCCTCCAACGTGCCGCGAACGTCGATAGCATCGCTGATATCGTCGACACTATAGGCTTCAACCCTGAAACCGCGGTTGGGAGTGCCGGAGACAAGTCCCTCTTGCTCCAGCAGACTAAGGGCGACCCGGACCGGTGTGCGCGAGACCCCAAGAGCAGACGCCAAGGCACTTTCGGTGATGCGTTCGCCGGGCGCGAACGCACCATTCCAGATCATTTCGCGAAGCCGCGCGGTCGTTCGCGCTTGCTGGCTACTCATACAGGTTTTCCGCCTTTTGAATGCACAAGAAAATATATTGTATACAATGTCATCAGGCAATCGCGCGTATTAGATAATGCCGCCGTCTAAAATGTTCGATGTGGCAATTTAGAGCCAAATTTCGCGATGTCGCTTGACGGATAAGGCTATCTCCGGGATATTTTGTATGCAATTGTGCCCCTCAACAACATTAAGGGGCGAGATCGCGAAAAAGCGACTTGAACATTACTGTACCAGCCGGGACACTGAATGTCTCTGGTAGGGCAGTGGGCGGTGTCAGGGGATAAACAACCGCCGATCCGATGGTAATTTAGGGAGGAATCGAATGACTAGACGCACAACGTTCATGAACGGTTTGGCAGCGCTCGCCGCTCTCACAGCCGGTATTGGCTTGGCCAATGGCGCCAGCGCGGCCGAAGAACTTCAGATGTCCTATTTCGTCGGGCAGCGCCATCCAATGGTCAAGGCGGTGGTCGTGCCGTTACAGAAAAAGTTGGCTGAACTAAGCGGCGGCGAACTTACCGTGAAGGTTCACTTTGGCGGTTCGCTGGTCAAAGGCGGCCCACCGCAGTACGGCGCTTTGCTGCAGGGTGTATCCGATCTCGCGTTCAGCTTGCCGGGCTATCTGGGCCCGAAATTTCCATTCAGTAATGCGGTCACCATACCTGGTATTACCCAAAATGCCGAAGACGCGACCAACAAGCTTTGGAACGCCATGGACGTGGTGGAAACAGAGTATGACGCCAAGATTATCGCATTGTGGGCCGTCGATCCCAAAATCTTGTTGACCCGGAAGCCGATTAACGCGCTCAGCGATCTCAAGGGCTTGAAGATCCGGGTAACGTCGAAACAAGACGAGTCCTACGTCAATAAATTGGGCGCGGTTTCGGTGGCTTCCGGTGTTACCGTGATTCATCAGAATTTCACCAATGGCGTGATCGATGGGGTGCATATCGGCGCCAGCGCCATCCGTTCGTTCAAACTGCACGAGCCGGCGGATTATGTCGTGACCAATCTGCCGCCCTCGATGTCGCCGATTTATATTCTCATGAACCAGGATAAGTTCAATAGCCTGACGCCGAAGCAGCAGGGTTGGATCAACCAAGTGGCAGGTCGCGGACTCAGCCTCGGCGGCGGACGCGGATACGACCGGGTCGGCGGTGGCGGTTTGAAGTTCGCCACCGAAAAAGGCGTCAAGACGATCGCGTTGAGCGACGCGGAAAAGGGCCGTTGGCTAGCCGCAATGCAGCCGGAAGTCGAAAAATTCCTCAACAGTAAGATCGATGTCTCTTCGTCGTCGTCGAAGGTCGACATCACCGGTCGCGAGTTCGTCGCCAAATTGAACGCGAAATAAAATTGATGCGAGCCTAGCCACGTTGGATATCCGTGTCTGATCCACAGCAGTTGCCCGACCGCGCCCTCACGACAGTCGACAGCGCGGTCGGGTGGCTGGCTCGCATCGGCAGCGTCACCATGGTCGCCCTGGTGGTGATGACCGGTATCGGTGTTTTTTTCCGTTACATCGTGAACGACCCGATCAATGGGCTAGGCGATTTATTGGGTCTTACCCTGTCGATCACAGTGGCCTGCTCCCTGGCTTATGGGGGCCGTGTGGGAGCCCACGTCGCGGTCGATGTGTTGGGCATGGTCGGCGGGCGCAAAGTAACCCGATGGACCGATCCGCTGGTACGGATACTGGGAATTTTCATCGTCGTTGTCGCCGTATTCGCACTGATTAAGAACGGTCTCTGCGGCATTCTTTGCGGCTTTCTAACGTCGAGCCTGGCGATTCCCCACGAGCCCTTTTATTATTTTCTTGCCTTCGGCTTGAGCGCCTACGCGGTGGTGCTCGTGGTCGAATTGATCGCCGGGCTGGTTCACTTCTCACGCGACGTCGATCCCAGCGAAAAGTCCGGCTAAAGCAAATGTCGAATATTGAGATCGGGATTATCGGGCTCGGCGTCCTGCTGCTACTGCTGGCGCTGCGCATGCCGGTCGCGACGGCGATGATGCTGGTCGGATTTGGTGGTCATTGGGTGATCAGCCCGCGCGGCGCGGTACCATCGCTTGCCGCCAGTGCGTACGACACGACCACTATCGAGGCACTGGCGATTCTTCCCTTGTTCGTCTTGATGGGCAATTTGGCCGGGGTGTCGGGAATGAGCCGCAATCTCTACGACGCCGCCTATGCCTGGGTCGGGCATTACAGGGGCGGCTTGGCGTCTTCGACCATTATCGGCTGCGCTGGTTTTTCCGCACTTTCCGGATCGTCGCTGGCTTCTGCGCTGACCATGGGCCGCGTCGCCCTGCCGGAAATGAAACGCTACAAATATTCCGACAAGCTGGCGACGGGCGCGGTCGCCGCCGGCGGGACATTGGGCATTCTCATTCCGCCGTCGGCGGGTTTCGTCGTCTATGCCATTTTGACCGAAGAATCGATCGGCCGCTTGTTCATGGCGGGCGTGTTGCCCGGCATCATGCTGGCGACGCTGTTTATTGCCGCGATCTATTTGATGACCCTGGTAAAACCCGAACTTGGCCCGCCCGCCGAAATCAAGATGGCCTATCGCCAACGGTTTGCCGCCCTGGTTCAGGCGCTGCCGATAACCATCATCATCGTTGTAACCGTTGGCGGCATCTATTTGGGGGTCTACTCGGCGACCGAAGCCGCCGGGATCGGTTGTATTCTGGCTTTTATTTTTGCCTTGCTCCGGCGCTCCTTGACCTGGTCGAACTTCGCTGACGCGGTCAAGAATACGCTACGGTCGACCGCGACGACGTTTTTGATCTTGATCGGAGCATTTGTATTTACGCCGTTCATCGCCTTGTCCGGTATTCCCGACGCGCTGCTCGATCTCCTCACCGGCCTCGAATTGGGCAAATTCGGTCTGTTGGCGATTGTCCTGGTGTTCCTGGTGCTGCTCGGCACGTTTATGGAAGGCTTCGCAATTCTCGTGCTGACCCTGCCGCTGCTCGAGCCGGTGCTGCGCTCGTTTGGCATCGATATGGTGTGGTACGGCGTGCTGATGGTGATCGTTCTGGAAATGGGCCTGATCAGCCCGCCGGTTGGCATCAACGTGTTTGTCGTCAAGAGCATCGCCGGAGATGTGCCGATGAACGACATCTTCAAGGGGATATTCCCTTTCTGGCTCGCCATGGGGCTCGCGCTTCTTATCCTGGTGTTTTTTCCCGGCATCGCCTTGTTGCTTCCCAACACCATGTTCAACTAAGCCCGAACGCTTTTCTCGAAAATAGTGATGCTGCGACGTCAAGGCTGTCGGCGTGCGACGATTGCTGCGCTATAAAGCAGCAACCAGTCAAAGATGCCTGTCGGCGTCTGAACTGATTTAGCCAGTTCTATTCGGGGGAGACTAAGAATGCCAAAAATGACAGGCGCGCAGGTTATGGCCGACATGCTGAAGGGCTATGGCGTCAGCCACATATTCATGGTGCCGGCCGTGCTGCGTCGAACCATGGTCGAACTGGAACGACGCACTGATATTAAACGCTTGCATGTTCATGGCGAGAAGTCGGCGGCGTATATGGCCGACGGTTATGCCCGGGCCACCGGGCGTCCGGGTGTGTGCATGGCCCAGGTGATCGGCGCGCTCAATCTGGCTGCAGGACTGCGCGACGCCCATCTGGCCCATTCTCCGGTCATCGCCATGACCGGCGGACGTGACCCTCACACCAAGTTTCGCGGCGTCTACCAGGAAGTCGACGATGTGCCGGCCTTCGAGCCGGTGACCAAATTCAATGCCACCGTCGATTCTCCCGAACGGTTCCCCGATATGGTCCGCCAGGCCTTCCGGGTCGCCACCTCGGGCACCCCGGGACCGGTGCATCTGCAGTTCCGAGGCAACGAAGGCCAGGTCGATGCCGAGGAAGCCGATATGGAGGTGCTATGCGAGGAAGCATTCGCCCAGGTGCCGCCGTTTCGCTCCGAACCGGCCGATGATCAAGTGCGCGCCGCGCTGGCGCATATGGAGGCGGCGGAACGTCCGGTCATCGTCGCCGGTGGCGGTGTGCGGGCCTCGGGCGCAGCGGCCGAACTCGTTGCGTTGGCCGAGCGGCTTAATATACCGGTCGCCACGTCGCTCAACGGTAAAGACACGATCCCGGGCTTTCATCCCCTATCTGTGGGTGTCGTCGGCACCTATTCGCGCGAATGCGCCAATCGGGTCGTCAACGAAGCCGATCTGGTCTGCTTCATCGGCACCACGGCCGGTGGCATGACGACCCATTTCTGGCAGGTTCCACCGATTGGTGCAGCGGCGATTCAGATCGATCTGGAGCCGGAAGTCATTGGGCGGAACTACCCGCTTAAAGCGGCGGTCCAGGGCGACGCGAAAGTAACATTGTCGCGCATGCTGGCACAGACCAACGCGGAATCGGCGGCCCGCCGCGCCATTTGGGTTGAACGCGCCGCCGCAATCGTCGGCGAGTGGCGTGGCAACTTCAGCGAACTTCTCGAATCGGATGCTGTCCCGATCCGCCCCGAGCGTATCTGCAAGGAGTTGACCGATCATTTGCCTGGCGACGCCATCGTCGTCGCCGATACCGGCCACGGTGGTATGTGGATGGGCGGCTTGTACGATTTGCGCACGCCGAACCAGAGTTATATACGCAGCGCCGGCCATCTGGGCTGGGCATTTCCAGCAGCGCTCGGCGCTAAGTGCGGTGCGCCAGACCGGCCGGTATTCTGTTTCACCGGCGACGCCGGGTTCTGGTATCACATCGCCGAAATCGAGACCGCCGTGCGCTGGGGCATCAACTCCGTCACTCTGGTCAACAACAACAGCTCGGGCAATCAGTCGAAGCGCGGCTTCGACCGGGTCTATGGCGGCGAGCAGACCGAAGAGGCACTGCGCCTGTGGCATTTCACCGAAGTAGACTTCGCCATCATCGCCGAGAACATGGGCGCCGTGGGTATTCGCGTCGAAAAACCATCGGATCTGCCAGGCGCCTTGCAACAGGCCTTTGAAGCCAACCGGCCGGTGGTGCTCGATGTGGTCACCGACATCGACGCGCTGGCGCCGCTGGCGGTGACTTAACGACAGCATTTCCGACGTTAAAACGGGTGGATCGGGTTCACAATTTACCGGTATACCGTTTCAAGGTCACGGAAGGTGGTTCGCCAAATGCCTTGCGATAACAGCCCGAGAAGCGGCCAAGGTGGAAAAAGTACCACTTGGTGGCGATTTCAGTGACCGTGACTTGTGCCGGATCGGCCGCCAACAATTCGGCACGTGCGCGGCACAACCGTTCGCTCTTCAGATAGGCCATCGGCGTGGTGCCATGGAAGCGTTGGAAGCCGGCGTAGAGCGAACGCGCGCTTACGCCTGACTGTTCCACCAGGGTTTCCATGGTGATTTCTTGGTCCGCGTGCTCGTACAAATATGTCAACACGCGTTTTACGTAGTAGGGGGTCGCGGGAGAAGCCTCGGCCTGCAACTCGTCCCAATAATTGTGGTATTGGGATTGTAACAGGATTGACATCAAAAGCTGTTCGTAATGCGTCGCAACTATAGGCGATTGAAGAAATGTAACGTCCCGGTCGATCTTTTGTGTCAGGTCGAACGTGAGGCTCAGAAATGCGCGTCCGCCCGGGGAATCCAAAGGAAACGGCATACTAAATTCTATTCGTTTCTCAATTTCTCGCCCCAGATAAGAGCCGAGATGCCGTTCGAGCCGATCCTCTTCAAACCGCACAATCAGTCGGGTGGTGTTGGGGGCAAAAACCATATGCAAGATAGCGCCAGCTGAGATTACGACACCCATTCCCGGTATCGAATGGGTCTTACCCGCCTGCGTGGATACCTGAGCCGCCCCTGTTAGCGGAATTTGAACGTGATAAAAATTATGCGGTTCCGTGACATGCAACTGCATAGGGCCGCCATAGCGGAAAAAGCTCAAGGAACACCCGCCGACCGGAATGTAATGCATGCGTGCGTCGAGGCGCGCGGATTTACCGATCAATTCAAGGTAATGGTCATTGCGAAATACCTTGGCAACCACGTCGCGCGATTCATCAAGATCGCTACTCTCCAATACCGTGAAGTCTTGCAGGGGGTATCGAAAGTCGCTTGCAGTTTCCAATTAACGCTCCAGCAAAATCAGCTGAGGTGGTGCACCTTCAACGTAAGTACGGGTAGGTGCCAAATAGTCGTCAATTGGTGCTCTGGCGTCGCCGCAAAAACTGGATTTTTCAATTTTGCCGAGTCAATTTAGTCGTCGTGAAACCAGAAGGTAAATTTCAGACGTCGAAGGCGTTCTTGCCGTTAACTAATTCATCTTACTTGGGACGCCGCGACGGCGAATGACTCAAGCAGTTCGCTTAGTCAGCGGACTGAATCCGGAATGTCGTCGGATCGACCCCGGCAAATTCTTTGAAGGCTCTCGAAAAATGACTCCGGCTGGCGAAGCCGACATTGGCGGATATTTTTTTGATTGGAAAGTCAGTCGATTTGAGCAGTTTGGCTGCCTTACGCATCCTAATATCGTACAGAAATTCCATTGCTGTGCGATCGAAAGCCAAGCGAAATTGTTCGGCAAAGGTCGCTCTGCTCATTCCGGCTATGTCTGCCAGGCTTTGCAAAGTGAACGGTCGATCGGGCTGGTCCAGCATGGCACCGATAGCCCTACCAAGCTGAGGGTGCTCCAATGCTGCGAGCCACGGTACTTGCGGTTTGTCCGCTTGGCAGTGCCGGCGCAACAGCGAGATCAGGCACTGTTTGAGCAACAACTCTGTAAGGGTGTGAGCGCCGGGACCGGGGTCGGCAAGTTCCTTCAGTAAACGTTGAAAGGGCTCTCTGAAGGAAGAATCGTCGGATACGGACTCCAGCAGGGGCGCGCGCAAATAGTCGAACAGCCCGGTTGTATGATGATGGGTCGCCCGAACCGCTCCACAGGCTAGCATCAAGCCCGGTGGCCCTTCCCCATGGGACAGCCAGTCCCAGCCGCCAGGTAACGAACGGCAAACGGGTGCGGGCAGTTGCATGGTGCGTCCCTCGCCACAGCTGATGACTAAACAGGTGTCCGGTGGCGCGATCAAGACGGTGTGCGGCGTAAGCCGGTATTCAGCGCCAGTCAATGTTCGGGCAATGCCGGCGCCTTCCAAGACGTAGTGCAGGGAGGCACCGCCCTTGTCTTCGACGATCGCGCTGGCACCGTGCCGTATTTCGCAAATCGCGAAGGGAGCGACCTTGACATCCAACCCTTCAAGTAGTCGATCAAGCAGCATTACGGATGTTCCGGAATCCCTGAATAAGATCACCTTTTTGTGGCTGTTCGCCGACAGCGCACATCAAGACAGCAGATCCTCAATAACTTTGCGCCTCGATGATTACTGTTTAATTCACGCACGACGTACTTTGCCGGAGATTTCGACCGATTGTTCGATCAAACCATGGACTGGCGAGTGACGGCATAATTTGCGGATAGTCTGCAAATCTTCATCACTGACATTGTCGGCGACTTCGACGTCATATTCGATCTTACCGAGGGAACTCATTTGATCGTCAGGGTCCCTGAGATCCAACATGACGCGCGGATCGACGGTTGTCTTTATGCTGATTTCGAGACCGCTAGTCTCAATGCCCAGCCTTGCCGCGTTCACGGTGATCGAGTTGATCAGACATGCGGCCATCGCCGCCAAGGTCATTTCCACTGGCTCGATTCGGTCAGTGGGCCCCTCGATACCTGACATTTCCTCGACTTCCCGCCAAGCGCCGAACGGAAACGTGTAATGCCGGGTTGGCCGATCGACATGCTCATCGTCCAATCCGTAAGGGCCGACATGGACCGTACTGCGGCCCACATGGCCTTCATAGATCGCTTTCACCTGCAGGTGCAGCTTACCTTTTTCGGGGTTGTCTTGAAGAAAACTGCGAAATTTTTCCAGAGTTTCGATATTCATTTTTTGACGAATAGTCGCTTGACCGTTCGAGGCCGCAACGGTCGCCTCGGGGTCTTGATTGTCAGGCTCTATCGCCGCGATGTCATTTGCATGCTTTTTCACAATCTTACCTCATCGTGTTTAGCTGCGCCGGATGGTATTATTATTTGTTGCATCGCGCCCGTTTACGCATCCAACGCGCCGTAATACTGCACTATGTGGATAGTGCCTGCAATCAGTGGATAGTCGGTCATACCGCACAGTTCGAAGATGTCTCCTAGTGGCAAAGGGGTGCGTTCCCATTGATCAAAGGAGATGAATATGTGCGACCATCAAGATGATGTGATCCATGAAGAGAACACTGTCGGCCGGCGCGGACTGTTAAAAGCCGGCGCAATGGCGGCAACGGCAGTTGCTGCAACCGCAGTCGTGGGGGCTTCAAGCCCAGCATACGCGGCGACTGACAAATACGCCGATCCGGAAAAAGGCGCACTGCCACCGTCTGATATGGTGCTCGAT
>JAPUHN010000046.1 GCA_027297685.1 Alphaproteobacteria bacterium
TCTCGCCCTGCTCGAGCTCGAACTGCGCCGGCGGCACGATCAGGTGGAGGTAGGGGACCATGCGGCAGATCGAGCAGTTGCAATCGAGCACGCACAGATGCGCCGGTGCGCTCACGCGGAAGCGCACCCGGCCGCAATGACAACCGCCCCTGTGTCGCACCATCGGCTCAACCATCTGCCGAACCCTCCTCACCTTTCGAGACGGGCCTGACGGCCCTCCTCAGGATGAGGGTAAATGCCGTTTGAATAAACCCCTCATACTGAGGATCCGGCGAAGCTGGCATCTCGAAGTATGAGGAGGCGCGTGGGCTAGCGGGCGTGGCGTTGCGCGAGCGGTTGGACCCGCTATAACAAGCCAACGCAACAACACAATCTGGCATCAAGGGGTGGATCGAATGGCGGATAAAAAGCAACTGGGCTTAGCGGTCGTCGGCTGCGGCGTGGTCGGGCGCATGCGCGCCACCCTGGCCAAGGATTATCCCGGCATCGGCTGGATCGGCTTGTCCGATGTGAACGAAAAGGTCGGCCACGCCCTCAAAGACGATATCGACGCCGACTACTTCACCAACGATTTCCACGAACTGATCGCCCGCCCCGAGGTCGACGCGGTAATCGTCGCGACCTCGACCTGGGCCCATGTGGAGCCGACGCTGGCGGCGGTCGAACACGGTCGTTCGCTGTTCATCGAGAAGCCGCTGGCGACCGACGCCCGCCAATCGGCCGAAGTGCTCGCCGCGATCGAGGCCGCCGGCATCGACGCCGTGGTCGGCTACACCCAACGCTTTCGCCGGCGCTTTCTCGTCGTCAAGGAACGCATCAGCACCGGTCAGATCGGCGAGCTGAATTGCGCCGTCGTGCGCGCGTTCATGAACCGCATGGCGCCGACCGGCGAGGTGCGGCTGACCCAAGACCGCCGGCACCTGACCCCAATGGTGGTCTCGGGCACCCACAGTCTCGATATGTGCTTTTGGCTGATGGGCGACGCCGCCAAGCCGGTCTCCATATACGCCCGCTCGACCGAGACTATATTGAAGGACCTCGGCACCAAGGACGCAACCTTCGGCGTCTTCACCATGGAGAACGGCGCGATCTTTTCCATGAACATCTGCTGGGCGCTGCCCAAGGAGTGGCCAGGCGCGGTGTACGGCCTCGAAATCGGCATCGTCGGCACCGAGGGCGTGATCGACATCGAAGACACCCATCGCGATGTCATTCTGGCCACCGAAAATGCGCAGGGCCCGGCCTACAATCCGGATGGCCTCACCATCGAGGTCGAGCGCAATGTCGATTTCCTGACCAGCTTCCCGCCGGGCGACATGTACGACGGCGAGCTGTGGGGGCCGATGCGCGAGGAAACCAATTCGTGGTTCAATCGGATCTATTCCGGCAAGCGCACACCGCACGCGACCGCCGCCGAAGGCCACCGCAATCTGGTGCTGACCATGGCGATGGATCTATCGGCCAAGCGCTGCGCCGAACTCAAGCTGCCGATCGACCCGGCGGAGTTGATGGCCGGTCTCGAGGAATAGAGGCGCCATGCCGAACCTGCCAGCGACCGATCTAACGGGAGCCGGCCCCGGTGGGCTGAACCTGCTGAGCGCGAGCGAAGCCCGCGCGCGGCTCGACCGTGGCGAGATCACCGCCGAGCAACTGGTGCGTGATTGCCTCGCCCGCATCGAGGCGCGCGAACCCGATATCGATGCCTGGGTCTTCCTCGACTCCGGCCTTGCGCTGGCGCAGGCGCGCGCCCGCGACAACGAGCGACCGCGCGGCCTGCTGCATGGCATCCCCGTCGCCATCAAGGATATCTACGATACCGCCGACATGCCGACCGCCTACGGTACGACGATCCACCAGGGTCACCAGCCGGCAGTCGATTCCGCCTGGGTCGCCGCGCTGCGCGATGGCGGCGCGGTTATCCTCGGCAAGACGCGGACGACGGAGTTCGCCAACCTCTACCCGACGACGACCCGCAATCCGCATAATTTCGAGCGCACGCCCGGCGTGTCGTCGAGTGGGTCGGCTGCCGCCGTGGCCGATTTCATGGTACCGCTGGCGACCGGATCGCAGACCGGCGGTTCGGTGATCCGCCCCGCCGCCATGTGCGGTGTTTACGGCTACAAGCCGAGCTTCGGCGAGTTTCCGTCCGGCGGCGTGCGCCACGCCAAACCGTCGATCGACACACCGGGTCTGTTCGCCCGTACCCTCGACGACATCGCCCTGATGCGCGCGGCCTCGCTGGGGCAAGCGCCGGCACCGCTCGACCTGCCCGGTGACAGCCGCCTGCGCGTCGGTGTGTGCCGCACCGAAAATTGGTCCCAGGCCCTGCCGGAATCGGTTGCCATGATCACGGAGACCACCGAGAAACTTGCCGAGGCGGGCGCGGCGGTGAGCTACATCGAGCCGCCGGCCGAGGTATCCCAGGCGATGGCCGAGTTCTGGTCCATCGTCGCCACCGAAGATGCAAAGGCTATCGCCACGGAAGGCCGCGATCATTTCGATCAGCTCAATCCGTGGTCGCAGAAAATCGTTAGCGAGGCGAAGGACCACACCGAAGCGCAGTACCAGAAAGCAAAAGCCCTAGCAGTGCGCGGACGTACCGCCATCGATGCGGTGTTCGAAGACTTCGACGTTTTGATCACGCCGAGCGCGCGCGGCGAGGCGCCAAAGGACCTCTCCGCCATGGAGCATTCCTATTTCAACAGCATTTGGACGTTGATGTATCTGCCCTGTCTTTCGCTGCCGGCGTTCACCGGGCCGTCGGGCATGCCGGTGGGGCTGCAGCTTGTCGGCCACCGCAACGCCGACGAACGCCTGCTCGCCATCGGCCACTGGATCGAGCAACGTATCGGCAGCGCGTAGGACGGCACGTTAGGCCCTTCTCCCGCCGGGAAAGGATAATTTATTCAGCGGCCTGGCAAAACCGGCTTAGTTAGCCTGCCCCCACCCGATCGGCACCTCGCCGCGCACGCTGGTGCGGTAGATCAGCCGCCGGTGTCGCTCCGTGTCGTAGGGGGTCGCCGTGTGCAGCGCGCCGCGATTGTCCCAAATGAGTAAATCGTGCGGCCGCCAGCAATGGCGGTATTCGAAGTTTTCGGTGGTGTAGCTGAACAGCCGTGACACCAGGGCCAAACCATCGGTCTCTCCGCCGCCATCGACGCCGATGCAATCGTCGAGGTTCAGATACATGCCCTCGCGTCCGGTCTCCGGGTGAATGCGCACCAGCGGATGGGACACGTCGGGCGTGCGGGCGCGCTGTTCTTCGGTCAGCGGTTCGGCATGATCGCGCTTATTGTAGAGCTCAAGATAGCTGTAGCGGCCTTTTAACGGGCGCATTCGCTCTTTTTCGTCATCGCCGAGTGTGTCGTAGGCCTTGTACATGCTGGCGAACAGCGTTTCGCCACCCTCGGGTGGAACTTCGAGGCTATACAGGATCGTGTACGCCGCCGGCCGCGTCATATAGGTGAGATCGGTATGCCAGCCGAACCCCTCCTTGCGGTTGCCCAACGGGCGGCCGTTTTCAACAATATTCGAGAGGACGACGATGTCGGGAAAACCGGGCAGCGCAAATTGCTGCAAGACATGGGGATCGGGCTCACCGAACAGGCGGGTAAAATCGAGCATTTCTTGCGGCGTCAGATTCTGATCGCGAAAGCACAGCAACTGGTGCTCGAA
>JAPUHN010000047.1 GCA_027297685.1 Alphaproteobacteria bacterium
GGCACGCTCGAGCTCCGATGCATCGATGGCATTCAATCGATCGAGGAACGCGAGGTTGCCCCGGTAGCTCGCGTCCCAGCCAGCCGGCGATACGTCACCAAGGTGGTCGTCGAAGGCGTGCGGATTGTCGGGCGTACCGTGAATGCCCAATGCGCCACCAGTCGGCGGATTAAGGCGGATACTGAGGTCCAGGTACAACCAGGCCAGCGCATTGATGTCCGACTCGGCCTGGATACTTTCTGTCCAGGCTTCGATATCGACGTCCGCGTTCGCGGCAGATGCTTGCCAAAAAAGACATACGGCGATTGCCGCGGGTACCAAACGGCTCTGTAACACTTTCACATGCTGCTCCCGGGAAAATGGCGAAGCGCAGCATATCGTCATTGGACATGTCTTGCATTCGGTGGTGTCACCGGTGAAATCCTACGCCCCGAGGCGCTTGTCCAAACGAGCTCGCTGCAGCCAGCCGCCAGCCTATAGTTCCACCCAGCCCGGCCCGCGTACGACTCGACCTGGCGTCGCGCCGGTGTGTTCACCGTCCTTTATCACCTGCTCGCCATTGACGAATACGTGGATCATGCCGGTCGCGTACCGGTGCGGCTCGACAAAGGTGGCGTGGTCCTGAATCGTGTCCGGATCGAAAACGACGACGTCGGCATAAAAGCCAGCCTTTATTTCACCGCGACGATCGATCTTCATCGTCTGTGCAGGCAGTGCGGCGAGTTTGCGAATAGCTTCCTCCAGTGAAATCACTTTTTCGTCGCGGACATACTTCGCTAACACACGTGCGAAACTGCCATAAGCTCGCGGGTGCGGGTTGCTCTCCAGGAACACGCCCTTGGGCGCCAGCGACGCCTCGTCCGAGTTGAAGCTAACCCAGGGCAGGGCGACGGCTTTGCGAACAACGTCCTCGGACTGCCCGAAGTACACCGTTGCAATTCGGCTGCCGTCTTCGACGATCAGATCCATGATCGTGTCCCGAGGGTCCGTACCCCGCATCGCCGAGATTTCTGCAACCGTCTTGCCCGTCAGTGGTTTCAACGCGGTGGACCTGAACCCGACCAAAAGAATGTCGTCCGGTGAGCCGACACCCAGGTAACCGTTCTCCCATTCCTCGGACTCCTCCAGCATTTCGCGGGCGATGCGTTCACGCAGTACGGGATCCTGCATGCGTACCAGCGATGCCTCGAAGCCGCCTTCCTGCACCCAGGGCGGAATGGTCGCGTTCAGCCCGGTCGCGGATGCCGGGTAGGTGTAGACATCCGCCGTGATCTGCAGGCCCTCGGCTCGGGCTTGCTCAACCATGGCAACTGCTTGGTCGAACAACGGCCAGTTGGCTTGTCCCGCAGATTTGAAATGGTAAATCTCGGCGGGAATCTCAGCCTCACGTGCGATCGTGATCAGTTCATCCAACGCCGCGATCATATTCGCGCCTTCATCGCGCATGTGGGAGATGTACATGCCGTCGTATTCGGCGGCCACTTTAGACAGTGCGATCAATTCGTCGGTTTTTGCAAAACTCCCGGGCGGGTAGATCAACGACGATGCGACGCCCAATGCACCGTCTTCCATGGCCTCACGCACGAGGGTAAGCATCTGATCGAGTTCTTCCGGCGTGGGTTCACGATCTTCGTGACCGATCACATATTCGCGCGGCGTCGCGGTGCCGATGAACGATGCCACGTTGGGCGAGATGCCGCGTTGCACGAGATGTTCGAGATACTCGGCCAGCGTCGTCCACTCGATGTCATAGCGAATATCGGATTGCAGCCGGACCATTGCCGCTTTCATCGCATCGTTAAGCGGGCCCATGGACTCTCCCTCGCCCATGATCTCGAGCGTCACGCCCTGCCGGATGTCGCTTTGCGAATGACCGTCTTCAAGCAGCGATTCGTTGGCCCAGGACATCATGTTGATAAAGCCGGGCGCCACGGCGAGACCGCTGACGTCGATGTCCGTGGTCGCGGTGGCATTGCGAAGATTGCCGAACGCGGCGATATGGTCTCCATTGAAGGCGATGTCACCGGGAAAAGGCGGTTGGCCACTGCCGTCGTAAATCGTGCCGCCGCGCAGGATGATGTCGTAGTTGTCCGGCGCAGCGCAGGCCGACAAAAAAATGGCAGCGACAAGAGCCGCAACGGCCAGACGGCCAGTGCAATTCCTCATTTCAGGGGATACGAACTAAACGGCTAAACGTCGTTTCCTTTCGAGGCAAAGTACAGGCCGACGGCAATCATCAGGAGTTGAAATTCCATACCGCCGTGTCCTACGTTGAAGCCGTTTTTGGCATGAACCAACACGATGGCGCCGATCATGATGACGACGACAATCAGGCCGGCGAGACGCGTGAGCATCTCCTTGCCGAATGCACCCGCAATCAACATCAGGCCGGCGGCAATTTCGCCCAGCGCGACGGCCCAGACCACAGCCGTAGGTAAACCCATCGCGGGTCCTTCGATTGGAAATTTGCCGACACCGTGATAAACGAATGTGGCAGCCAGTGACAAGCGCAGCGCCCAGTGAATGTTGGGGGCAAGTACTTTGAGAAAGTCCATGATGCTGTCCTTATTGTTGGTATTCGTAGCGAAGCGTACACCAACGAAGGGACCGTTATTGTTATTTTAGGCGGTCTGACCGTATTTCTTGAAGTGCAGATCCTTTGCTTGGCCAATCCAGTCGTCTTGCTCCATACGGCCTTTGAATTCTTTTAGCTCCGCATTGACTCGTG
>JAPUHN010000048.1 GCA_027297685.1 Alphaproteobacteria bacterium
CACGGTATCGATATTGTTGTGCATTCGGCGACCAAATATTTGAACGGCCACTCCGACGTGGTCGGCGGCGTTGTCGTCGTTGAGCGCGACGACATCGCCCAGACCTTGGGCTATCTGCAGAACGCGGTCGGCGGCATCGCCGGACCGTTCGACAGTTTTTTGTCGTTGCGGGCGCTGAAAACCCTTCATTTGCGCATGGCGCAGCACTCAAAGAACGCGCAACTGGTGGCCGAGTTCCTCGAAGGCCATGAGGCGGTCGACCGGGTGCTTTATCCGGGTCTGGAAAGCCACCCGCAGCATGAGTTGGCAAGCCGGCAAATGGACGGGTTCGGCGGCATGGTGACGGCGATCCTCAAGGGCGGGCTCGACGACAGCGTGGCCTTCCTCGAACGCTGCCGGTTATTCGCGCTGGCCGAGAGCCTGGGCGGGGTGGAAAGCCTGATCGAACACCCGGCGATCATGACCCATGCCTCAATCCCTCCGGAAAACCGCGCGAAATTGGGGATCAGCGATAGCCTGGTGCGGCTCTCGGTGGGGGTCGAGGACTCGCGCGACCTGCTCGCCGAGCTCGAATACGCGCTGGGGTGAATGCTAAAAAAACCTCATGCTGAGCCTGTCGAAGCATGAGGCTAGGTGTCCTCGATCTAATGGCTGCTGAGGATCTGGCTCAAGAACAACTTGCTACGGTCGGACTGCGGGTTGTTGAAAAATTCGTCCGGCGTGTTCTGTTCGACGATCTGGCCCTCGTCCATAAACATCACCCGGTCGGCGACCTGCGAGGCAAATCCCATCTCGTGGGTGACAACCAACATTGTCATGCCCGATTCCGCCAGATCGACCATCACGTCGAGCACTTCCTTGATCATTTCCGGATCGAGCGCCGATGTCGGTTCGTCGAACAGCATGATGTTGGGCCGCATACACAGCGAGCGGGCGATGGCGACGCGCTGCTGCTGGCCGCCCGATAATTGCCCCGGATATTTGTCCGCCTGCTCAGGAATCTTGACCCGTTCGAGCAGCTCCATGGCGAACGCTTCGGCTTCCGCCTTCGGCGTTTTGCGCACCCAGATCGGCGCCAAGGTGCAATTCTCCAACACCGTGAGATGGGGAAACAGGTTGAACGACTGGAACACCATACCGACTTCGCGGCGGATCGCGTCGATATTCTTGAGGTCGTGGGTGAGCGCGGTGCCGTCGACGGTGATTTGGCCTTCCTGATGATCTTCCAGCCGGTTGATGCAGCGGATCAATGTCGATTTACCGCTGCCCGAGGGGCCGCAAATAACGATGCGTTCGCGGGGCGCGACGGACAGGTTGATGTCGCGCAAAACGTGGAACGGGCCGAACCATTTGTTCAGACCGACGATCTCGATGATCGGCGCACCAGTGTCGGCACTAGGGTTGGTTTCTTCAATCGACATCTCGACCTCGCATCAACGTTTTGTCGTATCGAGCTTGCGCTCGAGGTGGACCGAATACCGCGACATGGAAAAGCACACGATGAAGAAGAACAGGGCGACAACGACGTAGGTCTCCGAAGACAGGCCTAGCCAGTCGGGGTTCGACACCATCGCGTTGGCGATACCGAGAATATCGAACAAGCCGATGATGATGACCAGCGTGGTGTCCTTGAACAGGCCGATGAAGGTGTTGACGACGCCCGGGATCGATATTTTCAACGCCTGCGGTAAAATGATCAGCCGCATGCTTTTCCAATAACTGAGCCCCATCGCCTGGGCGGCCTCGTACTGGCCATTGGGAATGGCCTGCAAGCCGCCGCGAATGACCTCGGCCATATACGCCGACGCGAACGCGGTCACCATGACGATGACCCGGACCACGCTGTCGAGCGCGACGTCGGGTGGCAGGAAGATCGGCAGAATGATGTTGGAGACGAACAACAACGTGATCAGCGGCACACCGCGGACCGACTCGATGAAGACGATCGACAAGATGCGGATGACCGGCAGGCGCGACTGCCGGCCCAGAGCCAGTATGATGCCAAAGGGAAGCGACAGCACGATACCGGCCAGGCCTACGGTCAGGTTCAGCATGAAGCCGCCGAACTTGTCGGTGGTCACTACGGTCAGACCGAGGCCACCGGCCAGCAGGATCGTTGCGATGACCGGGTAGGCGATCGAAAACCAGCGCAGGTAGCGTGCACCCGGCACGTTTTCGAACATCCACGGCGCCAGCGCTGGAAAGAGCAGCACGAACGCGATGTTGATCCGCCAGGTCTCACCGGCCGGATAAAACCCATAGAGGAACTGTTGGATGCGCTGGTCGATCCAGGCCCAACAGGCGCCATCGCTGGTGCAGGCAAACCGGTCGGTGCCAGAGACATCTGCATCGATGAACGCCCATTGGACGAATGACGATATAACCAGCCACAGGATGTAGATGGCGATCAACGTAACCACGCTGTTGGACCAACTGGAGAACAGGTTGGTACGCGCCCAGCCGACAATCCCGAC
The DNA here is from genome assembly GCA_027297685.1 of Alphaproteobacteria bacterium. GTDB lineage: Bacteria > Pseudomonadota > Alphaproteobacteria > UBA6615 > UBA6615 > JAPUHN01. Next base: position 2,475 of record JAPUHN010000048.1, read on the forward strand.
GGTGGTTGCCGGGGCGGGCTGTTGCGGCAGCAATTCGGCTTGCTGGCGATGGAAGGCCTGGTCGGTCATCGTTCCACCAGCGCGATGCGTTTATTGTACCAGTTCATATAACCCGACATGAGCAGGCTCAGGCTTAGATAGACCCCCATCCAGATGGCGACGACCTCGAGCGCCTGGCCGCTCTGGTTCAGAATCGTGCCGCCGATCGACACCAGATCCTGATAACCGATGGCGATCGCCAGCGATGAATTCTTGGTCAGGTTGAGGAATTGACTGGTCAGCGGCGGAATGATTACGCGCATCGCCTGCGGGATGATGATCATCCGCATGGTCTGGTTGGGCCGCAGGCCGAGCGCGAACGCAGCCTCGCTTTGCCCCTTGCTAACCGCCATGATGCCGGCGCGTACATTCTCCGAGATAAACGCGCCGGTATAGGTCGAGAGCGCGAACCACAGGGCGATCAGTTCCGGCGTGATATTGAACCCGCCACGATAGTTAAACCGCATGCGCTCGGGCATATCCCAGGCCAGCGGTTGGCCGAGGATGAAATGGACGACGACCGGCAAGCCGATGATCAAGACCAGACCGACCCATAGCATCGGGAAGGTCTGGCCGGTTTCATCCTGCCGGCGCTTGGCCCATTTTGCGACAAGGAAAGTCGCGATGGCGCCAACGATAAACGCGCCGAACACCCATCCGAACCCGGGCTCCAACACCGGTGACGGCATTCGGACGCCGCGATTATTCAGAATAAACGCGCCGCCTAACGACAGGCTGTCGCGGACCTTGGGCAACTCGGTAAGGATCGACCACCAGAAAATAATCTGCAGCAGGACCGGCACGTTGCGGGTCATTTCGACGTAGGCTGTCACCAGCCTGCTGAGGATCCAGTTTTGTGACAGCCGCATCACGCCGGCGCTAAACCCGAGCAGCGTCGCCGCGACAATGCCCAGGCTGGAGACCAGAATGGTGTTCAACAGCCCGACGATCAACGCGCGGCCAAACGTCGATTCTGACGTGTACTGGATCAGCCGCTGGTTAATGTCGAAGAAGGCAGGCTCGGTGAGGAAGCCGAATCCCGATGCCAACCCAGCTCTTTGCAGGTTGGCAATCGTATTCGACACGATAAAGGCGATAAAAAGCGCTAAACCGAGCACCACAAGGAGCTGGAAAATAATGGCGCGCGAGCGCTCATCGGTCCATAGCCGCCGGACTTCAAACCCACCGGTTTCGGTGGTTAGAGATGTGGTTGCCACGACTTAGTGTTTCAAAGTCATTTCAGCGCATGAAGGAAATGGCCCGCTCGATGGAGCGGACCATTCGATCCTATCGGATCAGCGTATCGGCGGCGCGTAGAGGATGCCACCATCCTTGTAGAGCGCATTTTGGCCGCGCGCGAGACCGAGCGCAGTATTCTTGCCGAGGTAACGTTCGAAGATTTCGCTGTAGTTTCCTCCGGCCTTGATAATGTCGACCGCCCAGGTATTGGACAGGCCGAGCTTCTCACCGAGCGAGCCTTCCGACCCCAGCATGCGGTTGATCTCGGGGTTTTTGCCCTTGATCGCCATCTTCGCGACATTTGCCTGGGTGAGACCGAGCTCTTCGGCGTTGATCAACACATTGAGGGTCCAGCGTGCGACGTCCGCCCACCGATCGTCGCCCTGGCGGACCAGCGGCCCGAGCGGCTCTTTCGAGATGATTTCCGGGAACACCATATGATTGTCGGCATCCGGGAACGTCGTTTTGGTCGCCGCAAGACCCGAGGCGTCCGTCGTATAGACGTCGCAACGCTCGGCTACATAGGCTTTACGCGCTTCCTCATTGGTCTCGATCGGCACCGGCTCGTACTTCATGTTGTTGGCGCGGAAGAAATCGGCGAGGTTCAACTCGGTCGTCGTGCCGGTCTGGATGCAGACCGATGCGCCGTCGAGCTCTTTGGCGCTTTTGATCCCCAACGCCGTGCGGCCGAGGAAACCCTGTCCGTCGTAATAGCTCACCCCGACGAACGTGAAGCCCAAGTCGACGTCGCGCGAGAAGGTCCAGGTCGTGTTGCGCGACAGCACGTCGATTTCGCCCGACGCCAACGCCGGGAAGCGGTTCTTACCGGTCAGGTTGACGTACTTGACTTTGTCTGGGTTACCCAAAACGGCTGCCGCCAGTGCCCGGCAATAGGCGACGTCGAAGCCGATCCAGTTGCCCTTGTCGTCGGTAAAGGCGAAGCCGGGCAATCCGGTGTTGATGCCGCATTTCAATTCGCCGGCCGATTTCACGTCGTCAAGCGTGGCAGCATGAGCACCGCCGACAGTGCCTCCGGCAATCCACATCGCCGCCGCGACGACAGCCGCGCTCGTGATTGCTGTATATTTCATAATTTTCTCCCTAACTGTTGGTCACGTGCGCAACGGGTGGCGCCCGCATTATTTTATTGCACGTTAATACTGCACCCGAAGTGCCTCGGTAGACAACCGACTTTAGTTTAATAAAGGTTTTGTGTTTTGGTGGATTGCGTGACGTTCGGCCCCAATAGGGTGTTGCGCCCGGCGCCGGGCCGATGCTGTGCTAGTTCACGCTTGGTTTTTTCAGGTAATCCGAACGAGCGCCGCTATCCACGGTAATCGAAAGGGTGCGGCCGTCGCGTTCCAGCGTCAGCGGCACCGGGACGCCGGCGCTGCCGAGCGCCCAGATTTTGCGAAACATTGTGGACAGGCCCGTGACCGGCTCACCAGCGACGCCGACCACCAAATCACCCAGATCGATCCCCGACCGCATTGCCGGTCCGCGTTTTGCCAATCCTGCGACAACCAACCGGTCGTCGGCTTCGGCGGTCGTCATTCCCAGCCACGGCCGCGGCGGTTTGCTAGGGCGGCCCAGCGTGAGCAAGTCGTCATATATTGGTTTTAGAATGTCGATCGGCACAATCATATTGCCGTCGATTTGCTCGTCGCCGGGTATCGCCTGCTGGATGTAGAGCGAGCCGATGCCGATGAGCTGCCCCTGCCGGTTAAACACGCCGGCGCCGCTCCACTTTGCGTGGGCGGGGATTGTGAATATTGCGTCGTCGAGCAGATATTCCCACGAACCAGCGAATTCGCGCACCGACACCACCTGGGCGTTGACCGCTTCTTCGGCGCCGCCTTGGCCGGCGACGATGACCGGGTCGCCAACACTGGCCGATAACGACTCGCCAATGTCTGCCGCCGGTAGACCAAGATCGCCCAACGCTTGCACCAGCCCCAGCCCGGATTCCTGGTCGTAAGCCACCACATGGGCGGGCAGTGCCATATTGTTGTTGCCGATTAGCCAAACTTCTTCGGCCTCGGTCACCAGATAACCGATTGTCAGCACCCGGCCGCTGTCGTCGATGACCACACCCTGGCCTTCGCGCTCGGTGCCGAGAATCGGTGCGGTGAATGCATCTTCCGGAACGGTCGCGCGCAGCGACACCACCGACGATAAAACGGTGTCGAGATCGAATGACACATCGTCGTGCTCAGGGTGACTGCCCAGGCGCGTGCTCCAGAATTGTGGGTTCGAGGGGTCAGTCACGCGCAATACCTCTGCGTCTTGATTTCAAGACAATTCCGAATCGAAGACATGGCCTTATAGCACGCCCTGGCGAACGGCGCGCCAAGGAGAGGCTACCCAGCGACGTTTTGACGCTTGGCGTATTCAGCCTGGTGAAGATAGTTGCCTTCCGCATAATCCTTTAAATATCGGATGAACGTCGTCGGCTCGAAGCGCGCCGGATTATCGGCATCGACGCAGGTCGAAATCGGCGTGTTCACCGTCTCGTCGCTGGGGTTGTAGAAAAACGTGATGGTGTATCGGTCGCGCTCCGGCACCAAGACCCGATGGGGGGTGGCAATGAATCGGCCGTTTGTCCAGCGGTTGAGAAATTCGCCGGTGTTGACCAACATCGCGCCCGGCACATGGGGCGCTGCAATCCAGTCGCCGCCCTGGGTTTTGACCTCCAACCCCGGCACGTCCGACAGCGGCAGGAAGGTGACGAACCCGTGGTCGGAGTGGGGCGCCAGGCCAAACTGGTTTTCTTCCGCGGTGCCCGGCGCGTAATGGGCGTTGCGGTTGATGAAGTGGGGGTCGCGGAAATACTGAAACAAATGGTTCGGTTCGAGGCCGAGTGCCGCCGAATATACCGGTAGCATCCGCCAACCGAGCTGGCTCATGACATCATGATATTCCGCCATTGTATCGCGTAATCCCGGTGCCCGCGCCTCGTCCGGCCACTGGTTTAACCCATTGAACCGGATGCCGTCGACGACCTTTGGATCGGACGGCGAACGGTCGCGCATCAACTGGAAGGCCTCGTTGGTGTCGAGCTTGGTGTTGTCGGCGATGCCCGACGTTTTCAGCAGGCTCGCTTTTGGCGGGATGTAGCCGATTTGGTGCTCGTTGACCTTGAGCGATATTTTTTCGTTGTCGGGCAAGGCGAAAAACCGCTCGATGGCAGCGAAGGTGCGGTCGATCAAGTCCTGCGGGACGCCATGACCGGTCAGATAGTAAAATCCGATCTCTTCCTGAGCGCGGCGTACCTGGTCGGCGAGAGCTACCAGCGCGCCCGGCTCGCCGCCGAAACAGGCGGTGGCGTCGAATATGGGAATTTCGTCAAGCGCGGACCGAGCGTTCGACGGTATGAGAACGTCACCGGCGCTTGTCATGGCAACTCTCCTGGATATTTGCCCTAAATTGTCATTGCTAACGGCTGATCGCCTCACCGGCCGCATAGTCTTCCTGGCGACCGCCGCCTTTCTTGCCGAAGTTGCGGTCGAAATACCATGCCAGGTAATCGATCATCTGCATCGGTTCGAACCGGGCGGGATTGTCGGCGCTGACGCAAGTCGGCAGCGGGTCGGCCACAGTGTCCCATGTCGGGTTAAAGAAGAAAGCGGTGGAGTAACGGTCGTGTTTCGGCGGCACCACGCGGTGCGGCGTGGCGATGAAGCGCCCATTGGTCCACCGGTTCATGAATTCGCCGGTGTTGACGATAATCGCTCCATCGGCCTGCTCGGCGGGAAGCCAGCGGCCGCTCTGAGTCTGGATCTGCAGTCCGGGCTCTTCGGAAAGAGGCAGGAAGGTGATGAAGCCGTGGTCGCGGTGGGGTGAGATGCCGAACTGGTTCGCTTCGGCCGCGCTCGCCGGATAGAACGAATTTCGTGTCGTCCACATGGGATCGGCGAAATATGGCTCGAAATAATCCGCCGGAAGATCGAGCGCTCGGGCATAGACCGGCAACATCTTGAAGGCGAGCGCCTCGATCGCGGTGTAGTATTCCAACATTTTTTCGCGGTAACCCGGCACCTTTGCTTCGTCGGGCCACTGGTTGGGGCCGTGGAAGCGCCGTTTGGCGACCAATGATGGATGATCGGGCGGGCGTTCGCGCACCGTAAGCAGCGTTTCGTTGAGGTCCGGCTTAGTATTTTTGTTTACCGTCGAGGTGACGTAGATCGTGGATTTCGCCGGCACGTAGCCGACCGAGTTCTGGTTGATCCGCAGCTTGAGTTTTTCCTCCAGCGGCAGGGCGAACAGCCGTTTCAACTGATCGTATGCCTGGGTGATCAGACCCTGCGGCACCGCGTGGTTGACGATGAAATAGAACCCGACATTTTCTTGCGCGTGGCGTAGTTCGGCGGCCAGTTTTTCCAGCGCGTCGCTGTCGCCGGCCAGATAGGGACCGACGTCGAGGACCGGAACTTCGGTGGGTTCGTTGAAACCGGCTTCGAGTTCTGCCTCGAGTTCTGCAGGTGCGCTCATCTGCAGGTTCCCATTGTTGTTTTGAACCTGGCGCCGGATACAGGCGCAGATTACCGCTAACCGCCCGGCAGTTCGCGTCATTTCCCACCCAGCGTGGCCGAACAAGAATGCTCTGGAGCCGGCAGGCTGTCAAACCATAGAAATGCGGGCTTTTCCAGCCGTTAAGCAGTGGTTGACACGCCGCAGGCGGCTTTGTAGGGTCCGCGCCGCTACCCAGTTCGGGCAGCCCATGATTGCCGAAAGCCAGTTCCATGAAGGTCGCCAGTTCGTTGAAAACCTTGAAGAAGCGCGAACGCAATTGCCAGGTGGTGAAGCGGCGTGGGCGCGTCTACGTCATCAACAAGCGCAACCCGCGTTTCAAGGCGCGGCAAGGCTGACGCCCGGGGTGGAGTTGGACGTTCATACCGTGCGGTTTGGCCGCGATGTCTAAAACCGCGCGATTTGCGCGGTTTTTTGTTGCCCGCAGTGCGCCTATAGTTGCCGCCTATAATCACCGACTAACTTGGTCATTGCCTCAGCTGAGGATTTGAGCCGATGAAAATGCCCGATCCCGATCAAGCGGTATTGGCGCGGCGCGCCGAGATCATCGTGGCGATGCGCACGATCGTGCCGGACCAGAGCGTGATCTCCGAAGAGCGGGAGTTGGCCGTCTATGAGTCCGACGGGCTGACAGCGTACCACCAGCTACCGATGATCGTCGTCCTGCCGGAAACCACGGCGCAGGTGAGCCAGGTTCTGGCCTATTGCCAGCGAAACAACGTGAAGATCGTGCCGCGCGGCGCCGGCACGTCCCTGTCAGGCGGTGCGCTGCCCCTGGCCGATGGTATCACCCTGGGGCTCGGCAAGTTCAACCGGGTGCTCGAAATCGATTACGACAACCGTTGCGCGCGGGTCCAGACGGGGGTGACCAATCTTGCCATTTCCCAGGCGGTCGAAGGCGACGGGTTTTATTACGCACCCGATCCCTCGAGCCAGATCGCTTGCACCATCGGCGGCAACGTCGCTGAAAATTCCGGCGGCGTGCACTGTCTTAAATATGGCCTGACCACCAACAATATTCTCGGCCTCGAGATGGTCCTGCCCGATGGAGAAATCATTCGCCTCGGTGGCAAACACATGGACAGCGAAGGCTACGATCTGCTGGGCCTGATGACCGGTTCGGAAGGATTGCTCGGGATCATCACCGAAGTCACGGTTCGAATCCTACCCAAACCGACGTCGGCCCGCGCGTTGATGATCGGTTTCGAAACTTCAGAGGCCGGCGGCCAATGCGTCGCCAATATCATCGGTGCCGGCATTATTCCTGGAGGCATGGAAATGATGGATGGGCCGGCGGTCGAGGCGGCCGAGGCGTTTGTACAGGTTGGCTATCCGCTCGATGTCGGGTCATTGCTTTTGGTCGAACTCGACGGTCCCCCCGCCGAAGTCGATTATCTGATCGAGCGGGTGCGCTCGATCGCCGACGAGCTGGGCGCGGTCTCGATTCGGGTCAGCCAGAGCGAAGAGGAACGGGAGCAGTTTTGGGCCGGACGCAAAGCTGCGTTCCCCGCTATTGGCCGCCTGACTCCCGATTACTACTGCATGGACGGTACCATCCCGCGGCACCGCTTGCCGGAAGTGCTGTCGCGCGTGGCGGAAATGTCCAAGAAGTACGATTTGGACGTCGCCAACGTGTTCCACGCCGGCGATGGCAATCTGCACCCGCTGATCATGTACGACTCCAACAATCCGGGTGAGCTGGAGCGGGCCGAGGATTTTGGCTCGGACATTTTACGACTGTGCGTCGAGGTAGGCGGTGTGCTCACCGGCGAACACGGTGTTGGGGTCGAGAAACGCGACCTGATGGGCGTGATGTTCTCCGAAATCGACTTGAACCAGCAGCAACGGGTGAAATGCGCGTTCGATCCGCAGCAGTTGCTCAATCCGGGCAAGGTATTTCCTACACTGCACCGGTGCGCCGAGCTCGGCCGTGTGCATATCCATCGCGGTAAAACGCGGTTCCCCGACCTGCCACGTTTCTAGAGCTGATGACCGAAGCATTGCAACCGGCCGAAGTCGCACAGGTGGCAGAGACCGTTACGTGGGCGGTTGGTGAGGAGATACCGCTCGAGATTGTCGGCGCTGCAACCAAGCGCGGTCTGGGCCGACCGCTTCTCGGGGCCCATGGCGGTGCCCAAGGCACGGGCGGCAATCGCATCATCGGCCACACGCTCGACCTGTCGCGCCTGAGCGGCATCTCACTTTACGAGCCGGAAGAGCTGGTGCTGACCGCCGGCGCCGGCACGCCGCTCGCCGAGATCGAAGCCGCGGTCGCCGCCGAAGGCCAACAACTGGCGTTCGAGCCGATGCATATGGCCCGTCTGTACGGCAACGACGGCGGCACCTTGGGCGGCGCTGTCGCGTGCAACCTGGCCGGTCCGCGGCGCATCAAAGCCGGTGCGGCGCGCGACCATGTGCTCGGCATCAAGGGCGTGAGCGGCCGTGGCGAAGCGTTTAAAAGCGGTGGCCGCGTGGTCAAGAACGTCACCGGATACGATTTATCGAAATTGATGACCGGCTCCTATGGCACCCTGGCGGCGCTAACCGAGATCACCATCAAGGTGCTGCCGGCACCAGAAAAAACGCGCACCATTCTGGTACTTGGACTTGACGATGAAGCGGCTCAGCGCGCGATGACTACGGCGCTCAATTCCAGTCACGAGGTCTCCGGCGCGGCGCATTTGCCCGCGGCCGTGGCGGCGCAATCGGCGGTCGGCTATGTCAGCGGCGCCGGCGGCGCGGTGACGGCATTGCGGGTCGAGGGGTTTGGTCCGTCGGTGGCGGCGCGCACCGAGGCGCTGCGCGAGCTGTTGGGTTCGTTGGGGGCGCTCGAAGAACTGCACAGCGCCAACTCGGCGGTGTTCTGGCAGGAAGTGCGCGATGTTGCCCCGTTTCAGGCTGGCGATCTGCCCCTATGGCGCATTTCAGCGACGCCGAACAACGGTGCGGCGGTGGTGCGCGATGTCGCCGACGCACAGTCCGGCACGGCATTTTACGACTGGGGCGGCGGGTTGATTTGGTATCGCCTCGACGGCCCTGTCGACGATAGACTGGCCGACGATTGCGGCGCAACGGTTGTGCGGCAAGCCCTCGAGCGCCACGGCGGCGGTCATGCAACTTTGGTGCGCGCGGCCGATGAGGTGAGAGCGCGGGTCGAGGTCTTCCAACCGCAAGCCGATGGGCTGGCTGCCCTGACGGCACGCGTGAAAGACAGCTTCGATCCGCGGCGTATCTTGAACCCCGGCCGCATGTATCGGGGAGTGTAGGTTATGCAGACCCACTTCACCTTGGCTCAACTGGCCGATTCCGATACCGCGGTCGCCAACGATATTTTGCGCTCGTGCGTGCATTGCGGCTTCTGCATCGCAACCTGTCCGACCTATGTGCTGCTCGGCGACGAACTCGATAGCCCGCGTGGCCGCATCTACATGATGAAGCAGATGTTCGAGGCCGAGGCTCCGGCCACCGAGGAAGTGGTTACCCATATCGACCGCTGCCTGTCCTGCCTATCGTGCATGACCACGTGTCCGTCGGGCGTGCACTACCAACACCTGGTCGACCACGGACGCCGGCACATCGAGGAAACGTACCGGCGGCCGGCGATGGACCGTTTGATCCGCTGGGGCCTGGCGATGACCATCCCCTATCCGTCGCGGTTCCGGCTGACCCTGGCCGCGGCGATGC
>JAPUHN010000049.1 GCA_027297685.1 Alphaproteobacteria bacterium
TCGGCGCCGCTTGAAAGCCCCTCGAACAGCGCGGTCGAGAGGTAGCGCTCGGCGAATGAGGGCAGCACAGCGACAATCAGTTTACCCGCCATCTCGGGCCGCACGCCGATTTCGAGCGCCGCCGCCAAGGCTGCCCCCGACGAGATGTCGCACGGTAAGCCCTCGACCTGCGCGGCCCTGCGGGCCATCGCTATCGCGGTCTCGTTGGCGATCGGCAGTATTTCATCGATCAGGCCGGTATCGAGAATATCTGGTACAAAACCAGCGCCGATACCCTGGATCTTGTGGGGCCCCGGCGGGCCGCCGGACAACACCGAGCTGTCCTCCGGCTCTACGGCGATCATCCGCACGTCGGGTTTGCGCGCCTTCAACACTTCGCCGATACCGGTTAACGTGCCGCCGGTGCCGACGCCGGAAATTACAACGTCGACCTTGCCGCCGGTGTCGTTCCAGATTTCCTCTGCCGTGGTCAGCCGGTGAATTTCCGGGTTCGCCGGGTTCTCGAATTGCTGCGGCATGAAGGCGTTGGGGGTATCGGCGACAATTTTCTCGGCTCGGGCGATCGAGCCGTTTATGCCCTCGGCGGCCGGCGTCAACACCAATTCGGCGCCGAGGAGAAGCAGCATTTTGCGCCGTTCGATAGACATCGAATCGGGCATCACGAGGATGCACCGATAGCCGCGTGCGGCGGCGACGAAAGCTAATGCGATGCCGGTGTTGCCCGAGGTTGGTTCCACAATGACGCTGCCCGGCCCCACTTTGCCTTCGGATTCAGCTGCCACGATCATCGCCAGTCCGATTCGATCTTTCACCGAGGCCAGTGGATTGAAAAATTCGAGCTTGGCGACGAGGTCGGCGCGGCAGCCTTCGGCCTCGGCAAGCCGGCGTAAGCGCACCAAGGGCGTCGCGCCGATGGTGTCGACGATCGATTCGTAAATCTGGCCGCGGAATTCGGGGTGGAGATCGGCCAACGGCTCGGCTGTCGACATGTGCTTAGATTCCTTTAACCATCAACGCGTAAGCCCATTTAGGGCATATCAGATCGTGTAGTCGAGGCGTTTAGCGCCCTCGCTTTCGACCCCTGCTTCGCGCGCTTGATTACACAAATCCTGGATCGTAATGCCGTCCAGGTGTTGCATGCATTGTTGCGAAATACTCTCCCACATGGGGCCAACAACCGTCGCACCCAGCGACGAGGTGTCGATTTCTTCGATCGGCTCAGCGCGGGTTTCCATGTCGAGGATCACGCGCACCACTTCACCCACGGTGATGCGCCGGCGTTCGCGCGCCAATCGGTAACCGCCCCGCGGCCCGCGTACACCGCTTAACACGCCGGCGCGCACCAGGTTTTGCAGAACTTGTTCGAGGTAGCGCCGTGGGATGCCCTGGCGACGCGTTATTTCGCGGCTTTGCACCGGCACCGCGCCAGCGTTGTAGGCGATATCGAGAACCGCTTCGATAGCGAACAGTGTTTTGCGTGACAGGCGAAACATCGGCCGTCTTATCCTTACCTGATTATCCTAGCTTGTCGCACCGGCGGTTCCGGTGGAGCCAAATCCGCCAGTCCCCCGAGCGCTCTCAGACAAACTGCCTACTTCGTTCCAAACCGCCCGAGTGATGGGGGCGACGACCATTTGGGCAATACGCATGCCGCGGTCGACAGTAAACGGCGCATCGCCGTGATTTATCAAAATGACGCCCACTTCGCCGCGGTAATCGGCGTCGATGGTGCCGGGTGTATTTACAACCGTAATGCCCTGCTTTAGCGCCAAACCTGAGCGGGGCCGAACTTGCGCCTCGAAACCGGGTGGCAGCGCGATTGCCAACCCGGTTGGCACCAGGACGCGTTCTCCCGGTGCGATAACCACTTCGCTCTCGACGGCTGCCAGCAGGTCCATGCCGGCGGCGAAAGCAGACTCATAAGCCGGCAATTCAAGCCCATCGCCATGCGAAAGCCTGGCGACATCGACTTTAACCTGGGTAGGGGCGCCCTGAGCCGGGGTGTTGGTCATGCCGCGGTCCCCAGGGCAGCCGCCACCCGTTCGGCGAGTCGATCGGCGACATCTTCCTTGGACATTCGCGGCCAGTCTTCGACTCCGTCGGCGGTGACGAAGTGGATTGTGTTGTCGGCGCCGCCGAAGGTGCCCGATTCTGGCGATACGTCGTTGGCCAACAACCAGTCGCAACCTTTGCTCGTACGCTTGGTTTGCGCGTTGGCGACAATGTTTTCGGTTTCCGCAGCGAAGCCGATCACCAATTGCGGGCGCGTTTTGCCGGCCGCGCTGAGGGTTGCCAGAACATCAGGATTTTCCGCCATATTCAGTGTCGGCAACTTGCCTTTGGTTTTCTTCATTTTTTCGGTGGCCAATGTTGCGACGCGCCAATCGGCGACAGCGGCCGCGCATACCGCGACATCGGCCGGCAACGCCGCCTGGCATGCGTCGAGCATCTGCTGCGCAGTCTCGATGTGAACCACGTCGACACCGGCGGGATCGGGCAGATTGGTTGGGCCCGATACCAATGTTGTCGCGGCGCCTTGGCGTGCCAATGCGGCAGCGATGGCGTGTCCCTGGCGTCCCGACGAGCGGTTGGCGATATAGCGTACCGGATCGATCGGCTCATGGGTCGGCCCGCTGGTGACCAGCGCGCGCCGGCCGGCCAATGGCGAGCTGTCGCCGAAATAGGCTGTGATCGCTGCCGCGATTTCATCGGGTTCGGCCAGGCGGCCAGGACCGAACTCGCCACACGCCATATCTCCCTCGTCGGGGCCGACAATGCGCACGCCGCGTTCCAATAGGGTGGTGAGATTTGCCTGGGTGGCCGCGTGCTGCCACATTCGAACGTTCATGGCGGGCGCAACCATAACCGGTTTGTCGGTCGCCAGCAGGGCGGTCGAAGCTAGGTCGTCAGCCACGCCCCGCGCCATTTTGGCCAATATATCTGCACTTGCCGGCGCGACGACCAACAGGTCGGCATCGCGCGACAGGCGGATATGACCCATTTCCGCTTCATCGGTGAGCGAAAAAAGGTCGATGTAAACCTTGTCTTCGGTCAATGCCGATACCGACAACGGGGTCACGAACTGAGCGCCGCCACGGGTCAAAATACACCGCACGGCCAATCCATTCTTGCGCAGAATGCGGATCAGCTCGAGGCTTTTATAAGCCGCGATGCCGCCGCTGATGATGAGAAGTACGCGTTTACCGTGGAGCATTGTGACCGCTATCCACTAGTGGGACGATCCTGAGTGGTTTAAAAGGGTTTTACGACTCTTGATTGTACTTAAATAGTCGCCTGGAGGCGTTAGAGCAAGTCGTGTCGGTACTGCATTATGTCGCGAGCACCAAAATCGTCAGCGCCGCGATCGCCAGCCACAGGGGCCATTGGGGAGCTCGGGCGGTATCGCCGGCGAAGTCGACGCGCAGTTTTCCGTCGGCCATTGCGCGCGCGGCACGTTCGATCTCACCGACAACATGGGGCAGCCGCTCGGCAGCCCGGAAGGCGTCGGCGGCGAGCTCGGCCAGCTGAGCTTCCGGACCTCTGTGCTCGTGCATCCAATCCTCGATAAGCGGCTGGGCGAGTTGCCACATATTGGCATCGGGTGCGAGTTGACGTCCGACGCCTTCGGCCAGCAGCATGGTTTTCTGCAGCAACAGCAGCTGCGGCTGGGTTTCCATATCGAACTGCTCGGTCACTTGAAATAGCTGCGCCAGCAGCCGCGCGACCGAGATTTCAGCCGAGGGACGGCCGAAAATCGGCTCGCCGATCGCCCGTACCGCCTGTTTGAAGGTTTGCCGGTCCTTGTTGGAAGGTACATAACCGGCCCTGAAATGGACGTCGGCGACACGGTCGTAATCGCCGGTGACAAAGCCCAACAACATGTCGGCAAGATAATACCGCGTGCGCCGGTCGATCCGACCCATGATCCCGAAATCGACTACTGCGAGCGCACCATCGGCCTGCACAAAGGCATTTCCAGGGTGCATGTCGGCATGAAAGAAGCCGTCGCGAAAGACTTGGCGGAAAAAATTCTCCGATGCGTGGCGCACGATCGCTTCCAGGTCGTGACCGGCTTCACGCAAATCGTCGACGTCGTGAAACGGTATGCCAGCGATCCGCTCGGTGGTGAGGACGCGGCGGCCGGTGCGTTCCCAATCCACGGCGGGCACCACATAGTTAGCGTCGTCGGCGAAATTTTCCGCCAATTCCACCGCCGCGGCCGCTTCCATGCGCAGGTCCATCTCCCGATGCACCGCCTCTGCGAACGTCTCGATCGCCGCAACGGGTTTGAGGCGGCGCAACCGCGGCTGGGTGCGCTCAACCACGCCGGCAATCCAGCGAAACAGTTCGAGATCACGCTCGAAGGCCTTTTCGATACCCGGTCGCAATATTTTGACTGCGACATCCCGGCCGACGACGGGTGCGTCGTTTTCGGCTGCCGCCGCGATCTCGTGTGGCGTCGGCTTGGTCACAGCGAAATGAACCTGGGCGATTGATGCGGCGGCAACCGGTTCATCATCGAAGCTTACGAACAGATCGTCGAGCTTGCCGTCGAGCTCCGCTTCTATGTCTCGGCGCGCTTCGGCCGACGAAAACGGTGGCAAATTATCCTGCAAGTCCGACAAATCGTCGGCGATCGACTCGCCCACCAGATCGGGCCGGGTACTGAGCATTTGCCCAAATTTGATAAAACTCGGTCCCAGTTCCTGAAGCGCGATGGCTAAACGTTCCCCAGGGCGCAGTGCGCGGATGCTGCGCTTGACCCGAAAGCCCGACAAAAGCCGCGCTGTAAGGATAAGTCCGCCGGTTGCCGGCAGCCAATCGAGTGGAAACAATGCGTCGTGAAGCGCCAGCGTGCGGGCGATCCCGATCAGTCGCAATATATTTCGCAGGGCGCGCAACATCGGTGGTGTTCTCAGATCCGCCAAGCCGAATGGATGGCGGCGATGCCCGCGGACAAATTGCGATAGCTCACCTGGCCAAAATCGACCTCGCGCAGCATCGCCGCCAGTTCGTCCTGCGGCGGAAATTTCCGAATACTTTCCGCGAGATAGACATAAGCCTCCCGGTCGCGGGCGACCAATGCGCCGAGCTGCGGCAAGACTGTGAAGGAATAACGGTCATAGACCGGCGCCAGAAACGGCACCACAACGCGGCTGAACTCCAAGCACAAAAAATGGCCGCCGGGTTTGAGCACGCGGCGGGCTTCGGCGAGGGCTTGGTCGATCTGAGTTACATTGCGCAGGCCGAAGGCAATTGTGTAGGCATCGAGCGAGGCGTCGGCAAACGGCAACTGCTCGGCATCGCCGCACACGATATTCGGCGCGCCGTCGCCGGTCGGCCTGCCCTGGTCAATCGACCGGTCGCGGCCGGCGGCCAACATGTTGGCGTTGATGTCACAGACAGTCACGCTGGCTTCACCGTTGCAGCGCGCCAATATTCTGCGTGCAATATCGCCGGTGCCTCCTGCCACATCGACAATTCTCATGCCTGGACGTGGGTTGAGATGGTTGATTAGCGCCGATTTCCAGAGGCGGTGAATGCCGCCGCTCATAAGGTCGTTCATGAGGTCGTAGCGGCCGGCGACGGAATCGAACACCGCGCGCACCCGAGCGGTCTTCTCAGTCACCGGCACTTCGGAAAATCCGAAATGGGTAGTCGATCGGGCGTTGTTTTGGCCAGGGTCGCTCATGGACCAGACCATATCGGAGACAGCCCCCCGCCGGCAAAAGAAAATCCCTGATTCGAAACGCAAAAAACAAGCGATTGAACGCTTCAATGAGCTCTGCGGCGTGTTTGCGCCGCCAGTACGTGTTCAACTGTGCTAAGCAGCGCCGACAAAACGTGTCCGGATAGCCGATGCCTGAACTGCCCGAAGTCGAGACGACCCGCCAAGGCCTGCTGGCGGCCCTCGACGGACAAGTTTTACAAGCCGTCGAGACGCGCGTGCCGGCGCTGCGATTTCCGCTGCCGGTTGACCTGGAGGTTCGGCTTGCCGGTCGCAAGGTGACCGGTATCGAGCGGCGGGCGAAGTATCTGCTAATCGCGTTGGAAGACAGTCAGGTCCTGTTGGTCCACCTTGGAATGAGCGGGCGTATGCGGGTATTCCCCGCCGGTACCGACCGACCGCCACTGGAGAAGCATGATCATGTAATTTTTCGAACGGAAGAGGGTTCAGAAATCCGCTTCAATGACGCCCGCAGGTTCGGCTCGATCGACCTGATGGCGGCTGACGAAGTCGCGAATCATCCGCTGTTGCGCGATCTTGGGCCCGAGCCGCTCGGCAACGCGTTCAGCGGTCCCGTCTTGGCGGCGCAATTACGTGGCCGGCGAACCCCTATCAAAGCAGCATTGCTCGACCAGAAAACGGTGGCTGGGCTGGGCAACATTTACGTCTGCGAGGCGCTCTATTTCGCCAATCTGTCGCCCCGGCGCGGCGCTTATACGGTGCAAGGGGCGAGGGCCGAGCAGCTGGCGCGGTCGATTCGACAGGTATTGAACCAGGCAATCGCCGCCGGTGGTTCTAGCCTGCGCGATTTTCAACACGTCGACGGCGAGCTTGGCTATTTTCAGAACCAGTTCGCCGTATACCGACGCGAAGGTGAATGCTGCCCGCGTTGCGTCCAAGCCGGGAAAACGACAGGCTGTATTCGCCGTATTGTGCAAAGCGGCCGGTCGACTTTCTATTGCTCTCGCTGGCAGCGTTGAGTAAACAGCAGGCCCGCCATGCTGCCGCGCCTAACCATAAATACGCACCGTTCGCTGGCCGTTCTGGTCCTGGCGATTTTGCTTGCCAGCCAATTCGCCCCCCAGTTCGCCACGGGGGCGGTGGCCGCCGATCCGGAATATTTGACCGCCGTGGCGGATTTGCCATTGCCGGCGGGACTGGTTGAAGACGTCGACGCTGGCATTAGTTTCGACAAGCCGGAGGGGCGTATCGTCGAGGCGATTGCGCGCGGCTCTGTTCCCCAGGCCGACGTCGCGGCTTTCTATCGTTCCGCTCTGCCAGGATTGGGTTGGCGGCGGCTCGACGAAAGCAAATCCGGTTCACGCTGGCAACGTGGTGGCGAAACACTAAGCGTCGACATTGTCGACGGTGGTAATCCGTTGGTCGTGCGATTTTCCATAGCACCCAATTAGACACAAATAGTTCTGGCCCCGCTTGGGGCGAGATTAATGACAAGGAGTCCCGGGCAATGGCCTACGAAAACATTGAAGTCGAAACCCATGGTCATGTCGGAATCGTGCGGCTTAACCGACCGAAAGCGCTAAACGCACTTTGCGCCGCGCTGGTGTCGGAATTGGGCCTGGCGTTCGATGAATTCGAGGCCGATGACAATATAGGCTGTATCGTGCTGACGGGGTCCGACAAGGCTTTCGCAGCCGGCGCGGATATCAAGGAGATGGCCGAAAAGACCTACGTTGACGCTTACATGGAAGATTTCATTACTATCGGATGGGAGCGCGTCACCACTTGCCGCAAGCCCGTTATCGCCGCTGTCGCCGGTTATGCACTGGGCGGCGGCTGCGAAGTGGCGATGATGTGCGATTTCATAATCGCCGCTGATAACGCCAAATTCGGCCAACCTGAAATCACCCTTGGCACCATCCCCGGCGCAGGCGGGTCGCAACGTCTACCGCGTTTCGTCGGCAAGGCGAAAGCCATGGAGATGATATTGACAGGTCGTATGATGGATGCCGATGAAGCCGAACGGTCTGGTCTGGTGAGCCGCGTCGTGCCACTTGGCGAGTTGATGGATGACGCGATCAAGACGGCTGGCACCATCGCCAGTATGTCGCGACCGATTACCTATCTGGCTAAGGAATCGGTCAATCGCGCTTTCGAGACGACACTGGCTGAGGGCGTTCGTTTCGAGCGCCGCCTATTTCACTCGACATTCGCCACCGACGACCAGACCGAAGGCATGGCCGCGTTTATCGAAAAACGGCAGCCGAATTTCAATAATAGTTAGGCTTCAGCAGCCCGGGCGGCCTTGACGGCGTTTCGGTGCGCCGCTATAAGCCGCGCCGCAGTCCACCGCAACTATAGAGTTAGTATTGTCATGGCCCATCATGCTTCGGCGAAGCAGCGCATTCGGCGCAATGCCCGCCGCACCGAAATCAACGGACGTCGGATCAGCCGCATTCGCACCTTCGTCAAAAAAGTCGAAACTGCGATCGAAAGCGGCAACCGCGAAGCCGCGACGCTTGCGTTCCGTTCCGCGCAACCGGAATTGCATCGCGGCGTGAGCAAGGGTTTGCTTCAACGCAACACAGTAAATCGTCGGCTGTCGCGGTTGTCGGCGCGTATCAAGGCCATGTCATAACCGCTTATTGGATTTAGATTTTGTTGCCAGCCGCGCTAGTTTAGCGCGGCTTTTTTGATTGCCGCACAAAGTGATTCAACATTTTTTTCGCTAATTTTGTTGCAGAGTTGTTGCGGGCCACCACTGTGACATGTATGGTGGCACTCACTTTCCGGTCGAGAAACATAATAATAACATAATATTCAAGCACCGGACGTTCGAAGTATTAATTGAGGGGACTAGTGGTGGCAAAGCTTAAAGAGAATAAGCAAGTCCATCAGGGGCTAGACTGTGCCGGAAACAAATAAAAGTATAAAAAAAGAGAGTATACGTAAGTAAAACTGGACGGTTGGATTTGGGGGTTATGGTTCTGATCCCCGTTGAGTCTTCAATCGTAGGTTCGCCGACTTAGAGGTGGCAATAGACCATTTGTCGGTCTTTCGCGGGCGGGACTTTATTTGGGAGAGAGTCATTTGTGCAGCAGGCGACATTGTCTCGCGTGGTCCGGGTGCGCTGCGCTGGCCATGCTGGCGATGGATGATGTTGGCGCTGGCAAATTCCCAAAAAATTCGGCCCATAAAAACTTGACGGCGGTTTAACCGCATGACGGAGAATATCGTCAAATGACAGAGCAGTGGGAGCATGCCGACACGACATTGGTCGAACAATGGACGCGCATTCGCGCGCAGCTGCGGGCAGAGGTTGGCGACGCCGCATTTAACAGTTGGCTGAAACCGCTAACACTGGGTGAAATGTTAGGCGACCGCTTGCGCATTGCCGTGCCAACGCGGTTTATGCGCGACTGGATCGAAGAGAATTACGGTAATCGATTGACCGAGTTCTGGCAGGAGGAAAACGCCAACGTTGCCCAAGTAGAAATTATCGTCGAACCTATCCGCGCTACTGTGCCGGCGCCCGGAGGGCCACCGCGCTCGCCGATCGGCCAACGCCACGACGGTGATATTGCATCGATGTCGGGCGCGTTCGAGCACGCCAATACCGGCAACGCGGTCACGACGGACCCTGAAGATGTGCGTGCGTTGCTGGATCAGCGGTTCGTTTTCAAAAATTTCATCGTTGGCCGGACCAACGAACTCGCCCATGCGGCGGCGCGTCGTGTTGCGGAATCCGACGGCGTACCGTTTAACCCGCTGTTTTTATTTGGCGGCGTGGGGCTTGGCAAAACCCATCTCATGCATGCCATTGCCTGGCATATTACCGAACGCGACCCTTCGCGCCGCGTGTTGTACATGTCGGCCGAAAAGTTCATGTACCAATTTATTCGTGCGCTTCGGTTTCGCACCACGATGGACTTCAAAGAGCAATTCCGCTCGGTCCATATATTGATGATCGACGACATCCAGTTCATCTGTGGCAAGGATTCGACCCAAGAAGAATTTTTCCATACGTTCAATGCGTTGGTTGATCAAAACCGACAAATCGTCGTGTCCGCCGACAAGTCGCCGTCGGATTTGGACGGGATGGAAGAACGGTTGCGCTCGCGGCTGGGCTGCGGTTTGGTCGCCGACATTCACCCAGCCGACTACGAGTTGCGGCTCGGCATATTGCAGGACAAGGCGGAACAGCTGGGTGCCCGGATGCCCGACAAGGTCCTGGAGTTCCTAGCTCACAAGATCACGTCGAACGTACGCGAGTTGGAGGGCGCGCTAAATCGGATTGTCGCCCAGTCGACGCTGGTGGGCCGCCCGGTCACTTTGGAGACGACCCAGGAAATTTTACGCGACCTGTTACGCGCGAACGACCGACGGGTAACCATCGAAGAGATCCAGAAACGGGTCGCAGAACATTTCAACATTAGGCTGGCCGACATGCATTCGGCGCGGCGCGCACGCGCCGTTGCCCGACCGCGCCAGGTTGCGATGTATTTGGCCAAGCAACTGACGGCTCGTTCGTTGCCTGAAATCGGCCGCAAGTTCGGCGGACGCGACCACACGACTGTCATGCACGCAGTTCGAAAAGTCGACGAATTGCGGGCCATGGACAACAGTTTCAACGAAGATGTTGAATTATTAAAACGGATGCTCGAAATTTAGTCGGAAGTGCACTGCTGAGACCAACATAACCATCTGAAATTAATAGACTAAATGGGGGCTTCCCCTTCCCTCGTTTGGGGTAAATTTAGTGTCGAATCATTCTATTTTTGCTATACTGATCTGCCGTTTGGAATTGCGTGGTTGCGGCCCGTCGGTTCAAGCGGCGGCAATGGGTCAATTCGGTCCGCGATGATGCCGGCGTGGCGGGCGCGCCAGCATAGAACTACGACGAATTGCGGCCAACGTTGCGGGAGGCAATCCCGTCTCCACCAGCGAACCACCGACCATCAAGGCGGTCGGGGCCGGTTGAGAGATCGACGGCCGGTAGAGTTTGAGAATGACGATGAAACTGACAATCGAACGGTCCACCTTGTTGAAAGCGCTGGCGCATGTGCAAAGCGTCGTCGAGCGTCGCAATACGATACCGATTTTGGCAAACGTGTTGCTCGACGCCAGCGATGGTACGTTGACACTAACCGCGACCGATATGGATTTGGCGATAACCGAAAAAGTGGCTGCCGATGTGAGCCAATCGGGCGCCAGCACGGCGCCGGCACACACCTTCTACGAAATTGTGCGCAAACTTCCCGACGGCGCCCAGGTGGAGGTGGAGACCGACGCTGCTGCCGGGCAATTGCTGCTGCGGGCGGGCAGATCTCGGTTTAGCTTAAGTACTTTGCCGATAGAGGATTTTCCGGTCTTGAGCGGTGGCGATCTACCGGTCGCTTTTTCGCTGCCGGCCGATGAGCTGAGGTCGGTGATCGACCGTACAAAATTTGCGATCTCGACCGAGGAAACGCGATATTATTTAAATGGCATATATCTGCACGCGGTCGAAGTAGACGGCGAGAAATTTCTTCGCGCGGTTGCCACGGATGGCCACCGATTGGCACGGGTGGAGACTGCGTTGCCGAAGGGGGCGGAAAATATGCCCGGCGTGATTGCGCCCCGCAAAGCGATTACAGAGGTGCGTAAGTTAATCGATGAAACCACCAGCCCGATCGACATCGCGTTGAGCGACACAAGGATTCGGTTGGAATTCGACGGCGTCGTTCTAACCTCGAAGTTGATCGATGGCACGTTTCCCGACTACGAACGGGTAATCCCCACCGATAATGACAAAATATTGGTGGTTGATAGCAATGTTTTTGCCGCTGCGGTCGATCGTGTCTCGACAATTTCGTCGGAAAAAAGCCGTTCCATCAAGTTGGCTGTTAACCCCGGTTCACTCACCTTATCGGCGACCAGCGCCGAGAATGGCAGCGCGACAGAAGAACTCGAGGTTGGTTATACCGATGCCGAATTGGAGATCGGCTTTAATTCCAGATATTTGCTCGATATCACCTCCCAGATTGAAGGTGATGAGGCGCAGTTTATCCTGGCCGATCCGGCCTCGCCGACGATCGTGCGCGATACCGGCGACGATAGAGCGCTGTACGTTCTCATGCCGATGCGAGTGTGAGCGGCACGGCGCTCAGACATTCAAACGAGGTCCTGCAGAGTTTCTCTCTGCCGGCGGTAGCTATGTTGCGTGCAAATGAGGTTGTGGCCGCCGTCCGGCGTCTCGATCTAACCGATTTCCGTAATTACCGCTCATTGCGTCTCGACGTCGAACCGGCGCCAGTGGTTTTGACCGGGGCGAATGGTGCAGGTAAGACCAACTTATTGGAGGCATTGTCGTTTTTGGCCCCAGGACGGGGTCTGCGACAGGCTGCCTTGGGTGATGTCGGGCGGGCCGTAGATGACGAGGTCGCCGCGAGTTGGGCTGTAGCGGCGCGGATCGATGCACCGAACGGACAGATTACGCTGGGCTCGGGAGTTGAAAGCTCCACGGCGGATGTCCAGCGTAACCGGCGTGTTGTGCACATCGATGGGGCGCCGGTGCGTGGGCAAGCAGCATTGGCCGAGCATTTGAGCATCGTTTGGCTGACACCAGAGATGGACCGCTTGTTTCAAGGTGGATCGTCGGGGCGCCGCCGGTTTATCGACCGAATGGTGTTCGGCTTCGATCCTGAGCACGTCAAACGTCTGTCCGCTTACGAACAGGCTCTGCGGGGCCGGCAGCGTTTGCTGCATGATAGTGTAGAAGACGCAGCGTGGCTCTCGGTCATCGAAGAAACCATTGCGTCTTACGGTGTTGCCGTGGCGGCGGCGCGGCGCGAGACAGCGGCAAAACTCGACGCCGCCCTTAAATCCAGCGATGCGACGGCCAGTCTGCCCTTTCCCCGCGCCGGACTAGAGCTTATCGGCGAAGTGGACACTTGGTTGGCGGAGGAACCCGCACTGGCCGCCGAAGATCGCTTGCGGGCGGCATTGGCGGCGTCGCGCCGGCGCGATGGATCGGCCGGTCGCACCGAACATGGCCCGCACCGTAGCGATTTAAGGGTCAGCCACATCGATAAGAACAGGCTCGCAGCGCGCTGTTCGACGGGCGAGCAAAAGGCCCTGTTAATCGCAATTGTCCTTGCCCACGCGCGATTGTTGACACTCGACCGTGGGGCCGCGCCCGTGCTGTTGCTCGACGAAGTTGCCGCCCATCTCGACGATGAGCGCCGCGCCGCCTTGGCCGACCGCATCTTCGATCTGGGCGCACAAGCTTGGCTTACGGGGACCGACGAAAGCTTGTTCGAAAGCTTTCGCGGTGCAGCGCAGTTTCTGCGGGTTGCTGACGCAACGGTTAGTCAGGCGGCCGATGACCGAGAACACAACCTTGTCCCCAAGGGGGATTGAGTGAAATGACCGACTCATCTGAAAAAATTGCCGATATCGCGGTCTCCGACGATGCATATGGCGCGGATTCGATCAAGGTTTTGCGCGGGCTCGACGCCGTGCGCAAACGCCCGGGCATGTATATCGGCGATACCGATGACGGCTCAGGCCTGCACCATATGGTCTACGAGGTGATCGACAACTCGATCGACGAAGCCTTGGCGGGCTATTGTGATACTGTCGAAACGACGCTCAACCCCGACGGTTCCGTGACGGTTATCGATAACGGCCGCGGCATACCCACAGATATTCATGACGAGGAGGGGGTTTCGGCCGCGCAGGTCATCATGACGCAACTGCACGCGGGCGGAAAATTTGACCAAAACTCCTACAAGGTCTCCGGCGGTCTTCATGGCGTCGGCGTATCGGTTGTCAACGCGCTTTCAAGCTTACTGGAGCTTCGCATCTGGCGGGGCGGCCAGGAGCATCAGATGACATATCGCCATGGCGACCCGGATGGCGATTTGGAGGTGGTCGGACCGGCACCCGAAGCTACCGCGGCCGACGGCACAACGGCGCCGCGCACTGGCACCGAGATCACCTTCTTGCCATCTACAAACACGTTTACCAACGTCGATTTCGATCTAGATACATTAGAGCACCGACTGCGCGAGTTGGCCTTTCTCAATTCCGGTGTCTTGTTGATTTTGAACGATCACCGTGGGGTCGAGCCAAACCGCATCGAGCTGCACTACGAGGGCGGCTTGAAGGCCTATGTCGAGTATCTCGACCGCAATAAAAACGCCCTCAGTGGCGATATTGTCCATCTTGTCAGTGAGCGCGACGATGTGGTCATCGAAGTTGCGATGCAATGGAACGACAGTTACCACGAAACGGTGCTGTGCTTTACCAACAACATCCCGCAACGCGACGGCGGCACCCATCTGGCCGGATTTCGGTCGGCGTTGACGCGAACAATCAACAACTATGCCCAATCGAGCGGCCAGGCGAAACGCGCTAAACTCACACTCACCGGCGATGACGCGCGCGAAGGGCTGACATGTGTGCTCTCGGCCAAGGTGCCGGATCCGAAATTTTCATCGCAAACCAAAGAAAAACTGGTTTCGTCTGAAATTCGTACGATTGTTGAATCGATCGTCGGCGACAAGCTCGGTCAATGGTTCGAGGAGCACCCCAACGAGGCGCGCACGGTGATCGACAAGATCGTCGAGGCCGCCGCGGCGCGCGAGGCGGCCCGCAATGCGCGGGAATTAACCCGCCGAAAGGGCGCCCTCGACATCGCGTCATTGCCGGGTAAGCTGGCCGATTGTCAGGAGCGCGACCCCGAAAAGGCCGAATTGTTTCTCGTCGAGGGCGATAGCGCCGGGGGGTCAGCGAAGCAAGGCCGCGACCGGAAATATCAGGCGATTCTGCCGCTCAAGGGTAAAATCCTCAACGTCGAGCGGGCGCGCTTCGATAAGATGCTGTCGTCGGTTGAAATCGGCACGCTGATCACGGCGCTCGGGACCGGCATCCGCGACGACTTCGATCTGGCGAAATTGCGCTACCATAAGATCATTATCATGACTGATGCCGATGTCGATGGTTCGCATATCCGCACGCTGCTCTTGACGTTTTTCTATCGTCAAATGCCAGAATTGATCGAACACGGCCATCTCTATATCGCCCAGCCACCTCTCTTTCGGGTCGCTCGAGGCAAATCGGCAGTCTATTTGAAAGATGAAAGCGCACTAGAAGAGCATTTGATCGCGTCCGGCGTCAGCGAGGTCGTACTGATGGTGCCCGACGGAGATCAGCGCGCCGGCGACGATGTGCACAAAATGCTTAAGACGGCGAAGGAAGTGCGCCGGTTGATGAAACCGCTGACCCGACATTTGCCGAATGCAACGGTGGTCGAACAAGCAGCGATCGCCGGTGCCCTCGACCCCGAAATCCTCGCAAATCCGGAAAACGCTGCTGCCGCGTCCGAGTATATTTCGCGCCGCCTCGACGCGTTGGCGCCGCCGCTCGAACGGGGCTGGCATGGCGCCATCGACGATACCGGGGCGTTGGCGTTCACGCGCACACTGCGTGGTGTTCCCGAGCGTCTGGTGATCGATCAGCGGATTATCAACTCGGCTGAGGCCCGCGGTCTGAACGCTTTGAGGGATGAATTGCAGAGCGACTATGTGCGCCATTCGACTTTGGTCGCCAAGGACAATGAGTACACCATCACAGGTCCGATCTCGCTCCTCGAGGCGATATTGGATATTGGCCGCAAGGGGTTGTCGATCTCGCGGTATAAGGGGCTAGGTGAAATGAACCCCGAACAATTGTGGGAGACCACGCTGGATATGGAAGCCCGTTCGCTTTTGCAGGTGCGGGTTGCGCAAGCCGATGAGGCGGGTTCGATATTCGAAACGCTGATGGGCGATGACGTCGAGCCGCGCCGCGAATTTATCCAGCAAAATGCGCTGAAAGTCGCCAATCTCGACGTTTAAACCCCTTATTTGACCACTGATGGCCAAACGCGCAGTTCGCAAACCGAAAAGTAGAGCGAAGCCGCCGCAGAAACGGTCGGTGAAGCCCGCGGGCAAAAAAAGGCCGCGCGCCAAGAAATCCGGTGCGCCGGTGTTGTGGCTGCTCAAATGGAGCCTGGTTGTGGCGATTTGGGGCACCGTTATTGGCGGGGTGGCGCTTGCCTGGCTCGCTTGGGGTCTGCCATCGACCGACGGGCTCGATTCTGCGGCGGCTAAAACCCGGCGGCCGGGGATTATTCTCCTCGATGGCAATGGCGGCCGCCTGGCGGCTTACGGCGATCTCTATGGCCGTCGACTTAGCGCGCAAGAACTGCCGCCCCATCTAATTCAGGCCGTCGTCGCAATCGAGGATCGGCGCTTTTTTGAGCATCCCGGCGTCGATGGGCGGGGACTGTTGCGCGCCATGGCCGTCAATTTACGTAAAGGCCGCTTTGCGCAAGGTGGCTCGACTTTGACCCAACAGCTGGCGAAAAACCTGTTTCTCACGCCAGAGCGTTCGATCGAACGCAAGTTGAAGGAGTTGCTCCTGGCGTTGTGGTTAGAGCGCCGTTTCGAGAAAAAGGACCTGCTGTCGATCTACCTCAACCGGGTGTATTTCGGTTCAGGTACTTATGGCGTTGAGGCGGCAGCGCAGCGCTATTTCGGCATTTCGGCCCGCGATGTCGATGTTTATCAGGCCGCCCTTCTCGCTGGCTTGCTACGGGCGCCGTCGCGCCTCAATCCGGTACACGATTCCGCCGCCGCGCGTCAGCGCACTATTGTAGTTTTGAGTACCATGGTCGAGGCGGGGTTTATTTCCGCCGCCGAGGCAAGTGCTTTCAAACGCCGCGGCGCCGGATCGCTGCGCCTGTCCGGCGGGGCAAGGACCGGAACGGCGGCCACCACTAAATCGGGCCGGAGCCGCCGCTATTTCGCCGATTGGGTGCTTGGCCGCGCCGCTGGCATTGCCGGCCGCAGCGGTAGCGATCTGGTGGTCGATACGACGCTCGCGCCGCGCTTGCAAATCTTGGCGTCGCAAATCGTCGGCGAAGCTGACACCGGCGGGGCCCAGATCGCACTGGTGGCAATGGCGCCGGACGGCGCGGTCTGCGCCATGGTCGGCGGCCGCGACTACGCCGAAAGTCAGTTTAATCGGGCTACCCAGGCGCTGCGTCAGCCAGGGTCCGCTTTCAAGCCAATCGTCTACCTGCCCGCACTCGAGGCCGGTATGACGCCGGACTCCCTCGTGCTCGATGCGCCGATTACCGTCGATGGTTGGACGCCGCGTAATTTTTCCGGTGAATTTCGTGGCGAAATTACCCTGCGAGAGGCCGTCGCCCGGTCGATCAACACCACGGCGGTGCGGGTCGCCGAAGAGATTGGCCGCGACAAGGTGTTGAAAGCCGCCCGGCGGCTGGGCATTACATCGGAATTAACCGCCCATCCCTCGGTGTCGCTGGGCGCCGGCGAAGTGACCTTGCTCGACCTGACTGCAGCCTATGCGGTATTCGCAAACGGCGGCAAGGCCGTTAATCCGCATGGCATCGTCGAGGTGCGCGCCGGCGACGATGTACTGTTCCGCCACCGCGGCCGTGCCACCAGCCAGGTGGTGGCGCCAGAACATGTGGCGTCGATGGACCAGTTGCTGCGCGCCGTAGTCGACTGGGGTACCGGGCGCGCCGCGGCCTTCGGACGCCCGGCCGCCGGCAAGTCCGGCACCAGCCAGGATTCCCGCGACGCGTGGTTCATTGGATACACCGAAAAACTTGTCACCGGAGTCTGGATCGGCAACGACAACGGCAACCCGATGGGGCAGGTAAACCGTCGGACGGTGACCGGCGGCGGTCTGCCGGCTGAAATTTGGCGCGAGTTCATGCGCGCCGCCCACGAATCGCCGGGGCGCGGCTGTCGTTAGACCAATAGAACGTAGCTAGAAGAGACGGCCAGAACCGCCAAGGCGATGTTGCGGAAGGTGCGCTCGGAGGCCAACGGGAACAGCCGCGCGCCGACAAAAATGCCGACAACGAAAGGCACTAACAAAAATCCGGTACGCCACAATACGGTGAGGCCGAACAGGCCGAGAATGGCATAAGTCACGGCGAGCCCGACCAGCACAACGGTGAAATATCCGATCATGTTCGCGCGCAACACCGCCGGCCTATCGCCCCCCGCCATCAAATAAAGAATTATCGGCGGCCCGCCGATGCCGGTGGTACCGGCCAACAGGCCGCTAACGGCGCCGACACTGGCGCTGATGCGCGTCGTCCGCCGGCCGCGGTAGCGCCAGCCCGACCACAGTGTGGCGATCATAATCAAAACAACAGCGGCGACCGTGCGGCGCACCATCTCGTTCGGCAAGGTAACGAGTAGCCACGATCCGGCGGGAATCAGGATCAGAGCCGGAAGGCCCATCAACCACACAGTTCGCCATTGTGCGTCTGGGATGGCCCGGGGCGTGAGTTGCACCGCCGGTACGATTTCCACCAAGGCCGCTACGGGAACGCCGATTGTCGGTCCCCACAACAGGCTCAAGGCTGGTGCGTTGACCATGGCCGAACCGAATCCCGAAAAGCCGCGAATCAAGCCCGCAGTCAGAACCGTCGCTGCCGCGATCACCAAGTCCAGTCCCCATACCTCGGGTGGGATTAAGTCGATGAAAATCGCCATTTTAAACGAGCTCGATTACGGGGCCGGCGGCGGCTTCGGCGTCGCTGGGGTCATGGGTCACCAATAAGGTGGGAATCCGGTTGTCGCGTGCATGGGCAAACACGAAGGTACGAAATCGCGCGCGCAAGTCGACATCGAGTTTAGAAAATGGCTCGTCGAGCAGTAACGCGCGAGGTTGCGACAGCAACGTGCGCATGACCGCGACCCGTCCGCGTTGTCCGCCCGACAACGTGTCGGGATCGCGGTCGGCCATGCCCGCCAAGCCCGCTTCGATCAGCGCCGCCTCGACCCGCGCGCGGCGTTCGGCGCGCCCGTTAACCGCAGGCGGCAGACCGAACGACAGGTTTTCGCCAACCGACATATGGGGAAACAATAAATCGTCTTGAAACAGAATACCGACATGGCGTTGTTCCGGCGGCAGCCCCTCCAGCGTCTCGCCGTCGAGGCGCGCCTCACCGGACGCGCCAAATACGGGCGGCAGGGTGCCGCAGATAAAGGCTAATAGCGACGACTTGCCACAGCCGCTGGGACCCATGATTGTCACGACGTCGCCCGCGGGCACGGCGACGTCCAATTTCTCGAACAGCTGCGTGCGATCGAGCGTCAAGCAGACGCCGCAGAGTTCGAGCAGCCCGGCGGGGCCAATGTTCTTATCGTCGTCGATCATCGGCTGGTTTGTGTGAACACAGTATTGGGAGAGCCAAAGTTGCAAATAACCGGTAGTGCCGGATGGCACATTACTCGTGCTTATGCCACCCTGTCATGACTCCTGTGCAGATGAGCCAGCCGGCGGCGCTATACGCACTGTCGAATACCCGATAGGACAAAATAAGACTGCACTTTGTACGCCGTCCGGGGAAGCGCGATTTCATGACTGATGTCACCGCCGCAAAACCAGCAATTCGCTGGTGGCCGTTACTCCTATTGATCGTGTTGGGTGCGCTCTGGGGCGGCAATCCGGCGTTCTCAAAAGCGTTGGCGATCGCCGGCGTTTCGCCTTTCGCCGTGGTGTTTTGGCAGACCTTTGGCGCCGGAATTTTGTTGCTGCTGGTCTGCCTGGCGCGTCGCACATCTCTGCGGTTTGGGACCAAACACCTGATTTACTTTATCTTTATGGGTGTTGTCGGGGTCGATGTTTCGTACGTCACCTTGGTGTTCACCGTCGAGCAGCTATCGGCCGGTTATGTCTCGGTTCTGATCCTGTTTTCACCGATGCTCACCTACGCTATAGCGCTATTGTTGCGAATGGAGCCAATGGTGACGATCCGGGCCGTCGGCATCGCCGTCGGTCTGGCAGGCGCCGGTGTTCTGGTCATCCCAGAGGGCAGTCTGCCGTCGCGCGACTTGTTGCCGTTGGCGCTCCTCGCCTTCATCACGCCCCTTGGATACGCCGCGGCCAATATTTTCGCCGAAATCGGCCGGCCGGCGAACACCGACAATGTAACGCTCGCCATGGGTACAATGTTCGCTGCTGCGCTTGGCGCGCTTGTCGGTGGCTTATTCGATAACAGTATCTATCCCGTCTGGGAGAACTTCGGTCACATTGAAATTTTGCTGACCTTCTTTGCCCTCGCGACCGCCGCCGCGTTTCTAATCTTCTATGTCATCATCGTCATGGAAGGCGCGGTGTATCTCGGTCAGGTCGGTTATAGCGTCACCGTATTTGGCGTCTGCTGGGGCATTCTGTTCTTTGGCGAGAAACCGAGCGGATGGTTGTGGTTGGCTGCTGTATTGGTCGCCGTCGGTGTGGCGCTGGTTAATTTTGGTAAACCGAGGCCGGCGAAGAGCGCCGATGATGACAGCCGATCGCCATCGTCGTGACACGCCTATTTGGGATCTTCGAACCGTGACGATACGACCGCAAGCGCCGCCGCGTGCGAGCACTCCCTTACTGCCGCTGTTTCTACTGTTGGCGCTGGGGTCGCTATGGGGCCTCAGTCCGGCCTTCACCAAATTCTTGGTCTTGGAGGGTATTCCACCGTTTGGCGTTGTCTTCTGGCAGACGCTTATCGCCGGCACAGGATTGTTGGTGATGTGCCGAATTCGTAGGGTTGAGATTGGGCTGGACCGCCGGCATCTGCGCTATTTCGCCGTCATGGGGACTGTCGGATTCGCCCTGCCGAATTCGAACATGGTTTTCGTCGTCGGCCATATTCCGGCTGGTTTGATGTCGGTGATCATCATTACCGCGCCGGTCATCACGTATGTGGTCGCCGTGGCGATCCGCCTCGAAAAAATCGATGTTCGGCGCGCCGCAGGCGTCTTGTTGGGGCTTGTCGGCGTCGCCGTACTGGTGTTGCCGTTCGGCAGTCTACCCTCGCCCGATATGCTGCCGTTTGCGCTGCTCGCCTTCATCACGCCGATAGCATGGGCGCTAACCAACGTATATGCCGAGGCGGCGCGGCCGCACGGCACCGATTCCATGGTGTTGGCCATGGGAACGATGTACGCCGCCGCAGCCACCACGCTTGTCGCTGCATTGGCGACCGGTTCGTTCCACCCGATCTGGCGCGATTTCGAGGTTGGGAATCAAGCGCTTATCGCCTTTGGCCTGATCACAGTCGGCACTTTCTTCCTGTATTTCACGGTGGTTTCGCTGTCGGGCGCGGTGTACCTGGCTCAAGTCGGCTATATCACGACCTTGATGGGGCTCGGCTGGGGTGCGTGGTTCTATGGCGAGGAGCCCAGCGCCTGGATGTGGTTGGCGGTCGTGCTGGTTTTGGCTGGGCTCACCCTGGTCAATTTCGGCAAGCGGCGTCAAACGAGCGCACCGGGCGAGGCAGCGGCAGACGACCCGCCGCCCGATACTCCCTAGCCACGGGGAGCGACCATGTACAACGGACCCATCATCGATACCCATCATCACCTCTGGGAAGTGCGGAATTACCCGTGACTATTGGCCGGCGTCGCCGAACAGCGGGCGTTCTTCCACGACACGGCAGCGCGGTTCTATCGCCTCTAGGCGGCGAGGGCGAAATCGGCCGCGGCGAGGCGTGTGCTGGCGGTGGCGAGATCGTCGGCGCTGGCTGGTTGAAAGGGCGGACGCACATTTGCCCAACTAGCATCGCCCCAAGTTTGCGCGAAATAGGCTTTCATCGTGGGAATTGCCGGCAACCCGGCAAACGCCTGGCGCAATTGGGTGAGATGAGCCTGCCGCGCGTCGGCGTCGGCGTCCTGCCAATGCTTATAGGTT
>JAPUHN010000005.1 GCA_027297685.1 Alphaproteobacteria bacterium
GATCAGGCAGGGCCGCGGATCGTGATGAGCCCATTTCGCCGGTTTTCCGCTCACGACCTCATAAGTGAGGGTCGACGGGTCGGGGTGCGGCGAGTAGGGCTTCGCATCGGCGGATGCATAGCAGTTGAGCAGTAGAGGGCGCGGCTCCGGTGATTTGCTTGGTGGTGAGTAGTGCAGTGCGCGGCAGTTGTGGGTCGTGATCGAGCCCGCCGGCCCCATCAAGTAGTCCACCTTCGACATGTCAACCGTGGCTGCATCTTCGTCGTTCAGGCAACCGGCCCAGTTTTCATCCGCGTCATACAGGTCGTAGAGCGGCCCGTCGTGACTGCCCGGCAATACCGCGAGCGGGCCATTCGATATGTCGGTGTCCGCCAGATAGCACCCGATCGTGAAGACGTTGTAGTTGGTGTGGGGAAAGAACTGGATGTCCTGATGCCACTTGACCGTGTCACTTTCGTCGAACCACTTGAAATTCAGCTTGGCGTGGTGAAAGACGACATCGGGACCGGCGACATCGGCAGCGACATCGGCCATCATTCCCGAAGCAAAGCGCCAATAGGCTTCGTGCTGATCGTCGGGGCGCTTCAGGCGCCTTAGAACTGCGCTCTCCTTTGAATGGCCCGGACCGATATCGAACTTGCGACCGGACCTGGTTTCCGATCGGCTCGCCTCGACAAACTCATTCGTCACGCTGACGAGTTCGGCGAGGATAACGGCAGGCACCAGGCTCTCGACGCCGACATAGCCATACTCGAAATAATGCTTGCGCTGCGCTTGGGTCAGAATGCGTGGCGCACGAGAGAGGATTTCCTCCGGGGTCATGAGCGCACCTCCTCACCAGTCTCGCGCGTTAGGCGTGCAGCTCCGTTCTGCCCGTGCCTGAGTCAACAGCTGCGGTGAGACGCTGGGTGGCATCGGCGTGGACAGCCCGGGCAGCGCCATCGAGATCGGCAACGGGGCCGGGCCGATAACCTCTTCGATCGGATCGATAATTTTGGCGTGCCGAAGGCCTGTCCCACCTGTTTGCGTCATTCTTCGCCTCTCCTGGTTGCCTTCAGTGCGGCTTCAAGTTTTTTCACCTCTTCGGCCGGCATCTTGTAGGAGTGATCGGCATCGGGAAACGATCTCTCACGCACGTCCGCGGTGTATTGCGCGAATGCCTTCGTGGCGACTTCGCCGACATTGCCGTAGCGTTTGGCGAATTTCGGTTTGAAGGTATCGAACGAACCGATCAGATCGGCGCCGAGAAGCAGCTGGCCGCAACCGGCATTTCCGGCACCGATGCTGAAGGTGAAGATCTCGACCGCCTCATCGACCGCCCTGCCGACCTCTGGCGGCACGGCCTCGATTTCGAGGCCGACCGCGCCCGCTTCCTCGATCGCACGGGCATTGTCGATGATCTTGAGCGCATCTTCGGCGGTACGGCCCTGGAGCTTGAACCCGCCATAAGAATTGACGAAGTGGGGGCACATGCCGACGTGGCTCATGACCGGAACGCCGGCGTCCGCCACCGCTTTGATAATGTCGAACTTCTCGCGCCCGCCTTGCATTTTCACGGCTTCGGCCCCGGCTTCCTTCATCAAGCGAAGCGCGTTGTGAATGGCAATGTCGGCGGTTGCGTACGAGCCGAACGGCATGGCGGCAATGCACAAGGTATTCGGGGCCCCCCGCCGGACGGCCTTGATGTGTTCGATCATCTGATCGACCGTCATCGGCAGCGTGTTGGGATGACCGTAGGTAATCATACCAAGGCTGTCGCCAACGGCGACGATATCGACACCGCCGCGCTCCGCCCATTGCGCCATGAGATAGTCGGTGACCGACGCCAGAACGACGCGCTCATCGCGACGCTTGCGTTCGCGCAGATCAGGAATCGTCAGTTTTTTGCGGGTCTCCGGCACGCGATGACCTGTGCTGGCGACCGATCGACAATTTGTTCCATTTTGAACGGTATGCCTTGTTCCATTTGGAACAGTATGTCCGTTGTCAATAGGGTCTGCAACGTTCGAATCCTGTTTCTCCCATGCAACGGGTCGATTGGATGACAATTGACAGAACAACGCAGAACAACAGAACCGGCGACAATTCTCGGATATCCTACATGGCAAACTCGCTGGCGCTGCCTTGTCTATGAAGACACCAAACGTGAATTCGGTCTTACACCGAGGAGCGCTGACAATGACCCATAGAGATCGCGCAGCCGCGCTATGCCGCAAGGAGCGACTGCGCGCGGGATTCGGCCTGCTCCGAGCGCGCCCGGTCGCCCAGGCCCTTGTAAGCGCGTGCCACGAGCTTCCAATTCTGCGGGCTCGTTGATTTGAGGGCCGCCCGCTCGTTCGCGAGCGCGAGCGCCAAATCAAAGCGCCGCGCACGCAGGGCGGCTTCGAGCAAGGTCCAGCCTATGATGTCGCGCTGCGCAAAACTCCCGCCCAGGCGGTGCGTGCGATAACGGACCGGCAGCAAGCGATCTACACAGGCACCATATTTGCCTTCGGCAAAATCTTGCAGCGCG
This sequence comes from Alphaproteobacteria bacterium, assembly GCA_027297685.1. Lineage (GTDB taxonomy): Bacteria > Pseudomonadota > Alphaproteobacteria > UBA6615 > UBA6615 > JAPUHN01. The sequence continues at coordinate 2,513 of JAPUHN010000005.1, forward strand.
CGGCAGAAGGGAAGCCCGATCGTGCGGCTCATCGCAACATTGGCGTCGTTGGCATGGTCAACGTAGCGCTCGTTCGCGTTCAGCAACATTTCCGCCGCGTCCCGGCTGCGATGGTCGTTGACGAAGGCCATCATGGCGTGGACGTCGTTGAAGGCGTAAAGGGTATCCTCTGCGCTCGGTTGCCACTTCTCCGCCAGCTCCGACCAGCGCTCTCCGAGATCCACGTCCAGAAGCTTCAGCCGCCATAACAAGGCCGCGGAATCGAGCTCCTCGTACCTATCGCCGCTGATGTCCTTGCCGCGCAGGTGATGGTCATAGATGTCAAGCACACGCTCGAACTGGCCGAGATCCATATGAAAGAGCGAGAGGTGCCACCAGAGGTGGTTGCGGAGGTTGCTCTCGGCCCAGGCGTCCAGGTGGTGGTTCATGAACGTGATGCCGCCGGCGTGGCGACATTTCATCTCCATCACGTGAGCTACGGCGTGAAACGCATAGGGGTGGCGTGGCTGCATTGCAATCGCACGGCGGCCGAGTTCCTCGGCATGGGCGAAGTCCCGGTTCTCCTCGAGTCCGAAGGCATAGAAGGCGAGCAGATATTCATACCCGGGCACGGACTCGTCCCACATGGCATAGACACGGGCGACACTATCGCGCTGGCCGACAACATCGCCCAGAAGCACATCGGTCAGATGCACCAGTTGTAGGGCCAGAAGGTCGAACGGATAACGCACCAGCACCTTTTCCCAACACTGCACCGCGCCAAAGAAGTCGCCGTCGACCCAGGTCCGGAGCGCGGCGATATGACCCAGCTCGCGGTCGTTGGCCATCGGCGAGAGCGCTTCGGCCGCCTCAACGCTTCTAAGCATGTCGTTATAGATCCGGGTCTCCATAGCCTGGGTCAGAATGCCGGCCTTGAAGCAATGACCCATAATGAAATCAGGATGATCGCCAAGCACGGCGTCGATGCCGGCCACAGGATCGCCCCGAAAGGCCAGGCTATCCTCGTGGCAACGATCCAACGCCTCGATCAGCGCGCTATCGTCGCAGGACGTGGGAACGCCCCGACAGTCTGGACGGCCCATGGCTGCTCTCCTTTCGCATATCGGACAAAGAACCAGAGCGATGAGGGGCTCTAGCGTCGATATCGAACCATTACCATAGAATGGCCGCCGCGCTGCACAATTTCACTTGGGAAAAGCGTTGCGGTGGCCCTTTCGAACTCCCGATCGCCGCGTGAGTACGAATGCACCACGGACAGCCTGCTCAGGCGCAGATCGCCACCTTGGAATTATCGTCCCATCGTTTCTGTTCGAAGATGGGGTCCGTGTAACGACCGCTCAGGATATTATCACGGGCTTCATCCCATAACCGCTTCCATGCCGCGGCGTCTTGCAGTTCGCTTTCCGGGTGGGCGCGGCTTCGGGCGACAAAACCGGGGAAGGCGGGTCGTCCCGTCGGCTGTCCCGTGCGGTTATACCGCAAGTCGAAACTCCATCTGAGGTCCGACGAGCGATTGGCCCCGGCACAGTGGAAATTGTGCTTGTCAAAAAGAACGATGCCTCCGCGATTCAGCGGCAGGGAAACCGCCTTGCGATCACCAATAATCGCTTCCGGAATGTACATTTCAGCAGCGATCTGCTTGCCCGGGCAATGAGTGACCTGCCCCTGATGGTGGCTGCCCGCTATAGATTTGAGGCAACCATTCTGCTCCGTCGCGTCGGTCATGGCCACCCAGACGGTCAGCATCTGGGTAGCTTCCGCTTCCGGCATCAGGGCGACCGTATCCTGGTGCCACGTCGTGACACCAACATTGGAGTGCTCGGCATTTTCTTTAGATAGCATACGTAGCGGGGGTTTCATCCGTACCTGTTGAACCGGGTTCGAGTAAACTTCCGGCCCCAGGATACTTTCGACCACATCCAGCAATTTTGGATTTCGCAACAGGGAAAATGCTGCCGGGCCCGCGTGCATGCAAAAATTCTTGGGCTTCTCCGGTGTATTGGACAGGGGCAGGGACACGTTGAAAAAACGGTGGAGTTCCGGGGACTCGCCGAGCAGTCGGCAATAACGCTCACCGAAAGTTAGTTCTTCATATGGGCTGGATATTGCCCCTTCTGAAAACAGTCTCAGGGAAACCTCGTCCAGAACCTCAGCATACTCCTGCTCGAGGGGCACGAGGTCGTCGTCATCGAGCAGGCTTTCTACGGCCAGAAAGCCATCTTCATTGAACGTTTCGATCTGATCGAACGAAAGGTGGTGTGCCATAACCGGAATATTATCGACCAAGTTTCATCCACCGAGAAGTGAAAATCATCGCATCAATGTCAACGCCATTTCTGAGCTGACGACCTAGCCAAGGTTCAAGACATCCGTCCTTTTACGATAATTTCCGCGCCTTTTCCTTCGGGTTCGCGATCGACCAGATACTCGGGAAATCCCGGTGCACGCAGCTCTGTCCCGCAATCATCTTCAAGCCGCTTGACCACCATGGACGACCACGCGCGCGGCCCGTATCGTTTCAGGCCGTCTTTCATGACGGCAACGACCAGGGGCGACAGTTCCAACGGCACATCCAGGTCTTGGCCCAGCTTATCGAACAGGGATACGTCTTTCACTTCGTGATCCATGGTGAAGTTGACGTTGTAACTGCCGTTTAGGATAAGCTGCCCCTCCGTCTCATGAACGAACGAGTTACCCGACGAAATACGAATGGCCTCATAGGCCACGCTCAAATCAACGCCGGCTTTTTTCGAAACCATGAAGGCTTCACCTGTGGAAACAAGCTGTACCCCGGCCAGATAGTTGGTCACCACTTTCATGACCGATGCCGTGCCCAGCGGGCCGGTGTGAAGGACTTGCCGCCCCATGGTGGCCAGGATGGGCAGGGCCTTTTCAAACGCCTCCCGGTCGCCGCCGGCAAAAATTGCGATGTTACCCGTGGTCGCCCGGTGACAGCCACCGGATACGGGACTATCCAACGGGATTGCGCCTTTGGCTTCCACCAACGCGCCCAGGCGTTTGACTTCGGTTTCGTCGGTGGTGCTCATTTCCAGCCAGATCTTGCCGTCGGACAGACCGGCGATGACGCCGTCATCCGCCTCCATGACGTCTGCCGATACGGCTGGTGAGGGCAGGCAGGTAATGATGATGTCTGAGCCCTCGGCCAGTTCCTTGGCGGTATCGGCCCATTTGGCGCCCTGTTCGATCAGCGGCTCAGCCGCACGGCGTTCAATATCCCTTACTGTGGTATCGATTCCGTGCCGTAACAGGCTGCCCGCCAGCTTTGCGCCCACATTACCCAGACCTATAAATCCGATTTTCATAGCCTTCGTTCCTTTGGATAGGAGAACGCCTGCGCCAAACACTGCCGTTCATGAACCGCGTTGCTCAAGCGATTAAATCTCCCAAGGCATGTGCCGATGTCCGTACCAGGTCGGTTCTGTGGTACGGAAATCCCCTAGACAACGGTCTGATCGGGCAGTGAGGTGATCCACTGCGGAAGTCGAGGCTCACCGATCCGTGTCACGCAATACCGAAGGCCTCAGCCATTTCGTCACCTCCATGACGGCTCCGGTTGCTTCCGGCTGGAGCGCTGGCCGGGTGCGACTTGCACGCACTGCAAAAGCGCTCCTTGGTATAAGCACGGCGCACAGCCGGAACGGACGTTCAGTCGATTTTTCAGTTCAAC
>JAPUHN010000050.1 GCA_027297685.1 Alphaproteobacteria bacterium
TCGGTAGCCAGATATTCGACATGCGCGGGCATGACTTCCTTACGCCGCTCCTGCACACCGGGCTTGTCGATGCAAAACATTGTAAACAGCATGGTTTGACCTTCCTCGTTTCAATGCGTTCTGTCGCAGTGTAGTTGAGGAAGGCGACGCCCGCATAGGGGCTGATATCGGCGGCTTCGACTACCAGTCGACCTTTTCGATATTCTCGAACACAATGGTGGAGCCATCAGCGAACTCGATGATGCCGCTGAACTCACCGCCGTTGGAGTATTGCGACGGATTGTCGCCGCTAACGGCCTCAAAGCCCGCCCCTTCGCCGGTGACATCCAGGGTCCAACCTTGAGTGACATTCGACAGATCGATGGTATCTGCGTTGCCGGCGCCGCCATCGACCGAATCGGTCCAGGAATCGCCGTCGAAGTCGGCGTCAGAAAAGCTAAAGTCGTCGTTGTCGAGACCGCCCATCATTGTGTCGTTGCCGATACCGCCGCTCAACGTATCCGCGCCGTCACCACCGGTCAGGAAGTCGGCGCCGGCGCCGCCATCGATGATGTTGGCGTTGGCGTCACCGGTCAAGGTGTCGTCGTTAGCCGAACCGATGAGATCTTCGATATTGGTCAAGGTATCGCCGGCGGCATCACCGCCGCTGCCGATTCCCGTGGACAAGTCGACGTCTACCGCGTAGGCGGAACCCTCGTAAGACGCGACATCACTGCTGCCGGTGCCACCATCCAGCACATCTGCGCCGGCGCCACCGATTAAGGTATCTTGGCCGGAGCCGCCGGTCAGGGTGTCGTCGCCGGCGTCGCCGTCGATGAGATCGTCACCCGCGTCGCCGTCGATGACATTGGCGTAGCCGTCGCCGGTAAGCGTGTCGTCTCTGCCCGAACCAATGAGATTCTCGATGTCGGTCAGGGTATCACCCTGGGCATCGCCGCCAACTCCGGTACCGGTTTCAAGATTGACGTTTACCGCCTGACCCGAGCCTAGATAGGTTGCAGTGTCGGTGCCGGTGCCGCCATCGAGCGCGTCGGCGCCGGCTTGCCCTCGGAGGGTGTCATCACCTGCACCGCCGGCCATGGTATCGTCGCCGCCGAGACCTTTGATGAGGTCAGCTCCCGCTGTGCCGACCAAATTGTCATCACCGGGTGTGCCTTGAATGGTGTCGACCACTTCGGTGACGGTGATGGTTGCGGTAGCGTCGGTGGCGTCGACGGCGCCGTCATCGTCCTTGGCGGCGTAATCGAAGGTGACGACGCCGTTGTAGTCGCCATCGGGCACGAAATACAGCGTGAGGCTGCCGCCGGAGGCGGCGTAGTCGGTGCTGGTGGTGGCGACGGTGGTGAGGCCGGCGTCGGTATAGAGCGTGCCGTCGGTGGGCAGCGAGGAGAGCGCGAAGCTGTCGACGGTGCCGTCGACATCGGAGCCGGTGATGGTGACCGAAACCGAGGCGGCGTCTTCGGCGCCGGAGGCCGCGGTGTCGGCGGTGGTCGGGTCGTCGTTGACGTCGGCAACCACAGGTGGGGGAGCGCTCTCTGGCTCAATTTCTACGATTTCCTCATCTTCCGACGACGGCACCGCCCCCCCAGACGCATTCTGATCGGAAGAATCGTTTCCGTCTTGACCTTCTTGGCCGCCTTGGGGCCCTTGGCCGTCGGCCGGATTGCCGCCGGGTCCGCCTGCACCCAAGGGTTCGGGTCCTGCGGGTGCTTCGCCGTTCAGAGAATCTTCCAGACCTGACAGCGGGATTTGATCCTCGCCGGCGCCACTGTCCGCGAGCTGCAGAGAATCCGATTGGGTAGTGTCTACAGACCCTTCTGCAGCGGAATTTTGCTCGGTAGACGCCTCGGAGCTGCGCCCGCCTCGTCCACGGGAGGATTGCGCAGCTTCTCCTTCGATTGGTGAAACATCGGGTCCGAGGCCGTCTTGAAATCCGTTTACCGCGTCGCCGGGCTGCGCGTCGGTGAGCGATGTATTTGCCGCATTGGAACGCTGATTTGCGCGATCTCTGCCTGCGCCCAAGAGGTCCTCGTCAACGGCCGGGGTGAACTCCCCGGAACTGTCTGCTGGCGTCGATGTCGCGCGCGAACCCTGATGGGCAGCGGTCAGCGCGGTGCGATCGTCGCTCTCGCCCTCGTTGGGGAGCTGATCGTGCAATTCTTCGTCGTCCATAAACGCCGAATGCTCGTCGCCGGCCGGCTGGTCGATTATTTGTTCTTCTTCGGTGTTTGTCTCGCCGTCGAGAATATTGTCGTCTGCCATCGTCTGCCCTCATGGATGTCGGGTCGTGGTGGCAGTGTCGGATTTTACAATTAATAAAAAATTCAGGTTTAGAGTAATACGCCGTATTTTAACTATTTATTGGTGGATATTATTCGCAAAATATCAGCGCTCGTGAAAGCTTTCGTTCAATCCGCGATAGACCGGCTTGAGCAAATAGGTCAGCAGAGACCGGTCTTGGGTGAGGATTTCCACATTCAACGTCATGCCCGGCGTGATCGGACGGCGGGTGGGATCGTCGCCGACATAACTTCGATCGAGCTCGACGATCCCTTTGTAGTACGGCTGACCTTGATCATCGAATAGTGTCGTCGCCGATACCGACTTCAGTATGCCGTCGACCGCGCCATGGCGGGCGAAATCGAAGGTTGTGAATTTTATCTTGGCGGCCTGTCCGGCCGATATATGGCCAATGTCGCGTGGCGACAATCGAACTTCGGCGACTAGCTCATCATCTATCGGCACGATTTCAACGATCGTTTCGCCGGGATTAACCACCCCACCAACGGTATGAGTATTTAACACCTGGACGATGCCGCGCACCGGAGCTCGGATATCCAGGCGTTGGAACCGGTTGTTGTGCTTCTGGATGGTTTCCTGCATATCGCGCAGATCGTCGGTCACGTCGCCAAGTTCGGTTAGAGCGTCGGCGCGCGTCGTCGCATCGAGCTCGTCAATCCGACGCCGTGTTTCCGTAATCGAAAGGGTAAACTTTTCGTTTTCCGTGGCGATTTGCAATAGAACGCCTTGCGCACGGTTCATTTCCTGTTGCGATCGGAGGAGCTGGAAGCGCGATGTCAGGCCTTTCTCGGCCAAGCTGCTTCGCGCATCCAATTCCGACTGCAGAAGCGCAATGTGATTGCGCGTGGTCTCGACCCGTTTCTTAAGCCCGTCGCGTTGGCTTCGCTGGCCGCGGAGTTGTTGCAAGAACACCTGCCTTGTGGCCTCGCGCGCGGCGATCTGGCCGGCGAGAATTTGGCGTTGGTCTTCAGCAAGCGATGCATAAGCCGGATCGAGGGTATCGAACTTGGGTTCGCGGCCATCGATGAACGCGCGCAGCCGCTCTGCTTGCACCTTGAGTGCCGTGTAGCGACCGGTAACCAGGGCAAGATCTGAGCCGACGGATACCGCTTCCAGTTTGACCAGGATTTGGCCAGCTTCGACGATTTCGCCCTCGGCGACCAGGATATCGGTGACGATCCCGCCTTCGAGATGCTGGATCGTTTGAATATTCCCGCTCGGCGTGATCCAGCCTGAGGCAATGGAAATCTCGGCGGTGCGCGTTACGGCGCTCCATCCGATGAACAGAAAAATGATGACCGCTGCGGCGAAGATACTGCTGCGCACCAGCCATGGCATGCCGGATTCCTCCAACAAGATCGAATCCGCGACATAGGGCAGGACGCTCCTCTTACGTCGGGGCCGCGAGGCGCCAGGTTTCGGTGCGCCCGTGTGAGATTCTGTGGTCATTGGGGTCCTCCGCCAATGGCGCCGGTTTGTGGCGTTGTTTGGTCGACGATATCGACGATTCGTCCGCTGTCCATCGACACCACCTTATCGGCCAACCGCATGTGGCTGGGCCGGTGGGTAATGAGAAGAACCGTCTTGTGGCCCTTCATGCGACGGATCGCTTCCATGGTAGCCTGATCGGCCTCGAAAGTGAGCGCTGTGCCTGGCTCGTCGAGGATGACAATCGGTGCATCTTTCAGATAGCAGCGGGCAATATTGAGCCGCTGCAAAATACTGCCGGGCAACCCGCTACTTTTACCGTCGCCGATGCGGGTCTCGAATCCGTCCGGCAGCGCTTCGATATCGTCCAGGACGTAGGCGTCGCGTGCCGCTTTGCGTAAATCGTCGTCAGAGGCGGACGGTTTGGCGAGCCGAAGGTTCTGCGCTATCGTGCCGTAAAAGAACTGGGGAATTTGCGGCACATAACCGATCAGGCGGCGCAGCTCCAAGGCGTCGAACTGCCGAATATCGTGGCCGTCGATCAAGATGGTGCCGCTTTGCGGCCGATGGAGTGCCAGAAGTAGTTTGACGATGGTCGATTTGCCGCAGCCGTTATCGCCCACCAGGGCGATTATCTCGCCAGGATTGGCGACAAAGTCGATGTTCCACAAGACCGGGTCGGCGTCCGGCGTGTAACGGAACGTGATGCGCGAAAACTGAATGTGGCCGTCCACTTTCGGCGCCAGCGGCACAAAGTCCTCACGGCCGCGCTCCTGGGGCAGACGCATGATGCTGTCGACTTGTCGGATTCCAGCGTGTACCTGGGCAAATCGCGGCAGCGATACGAAGGCGAGTTGTAGCGGTCCCAAGCTGCGCCAAACCAATATCATGGTGGCGATCAAAGCACCGACCGACATCGATCCGTCGATGACTTCGAGGGCTCCCAGCGCTACCGTGGCGATGCCAGCCGCCATCATCATAAATTGCGAGATCGCCGAAACGAGCGCGTTGATCCGGGAAGTCTCGTATCCAGCGATCGCCGCCTTGGATGAGCTTACTCTGTAGCGGTCCATCCAGATTTTCGTCGAGTTTGTGTATTTCAGCGGACGCAAGCTGTTCATCGCCTCGATCACGAATTCCTGCCGCTCCGCAACGGCGCGAGACGACTTGGCAACCGCCCGCGAGACCCGACCGTTGAGAATGAAGAACAAGATCACAAACAGGACGATCATAAGGATCGGAATGAAGACCACGATGCCAGCCAATAAGGCGATGGCGATTAGGAAAACGACCGCAAACGGCAACTCGAAGAGGATCAGCGCCTGTGGGCCTGTTACAAAATCGCGAACGCCGTCGAAATCTTTGATCCTGGCGACTTGCGAACTGATGGTCGCGCGCTCTGTGTATGCTGGTGGCAAATAAAGGATGTGACGAAACACTTCGTTGCCGACCAGATTGTCGATGCGGGCGCCAAAATAAGAGACCGCGCGAGTTCGTAACTTTCGAAGCGTGAAATCCGCACCCAGGACCAGAATAGCGCCGGCGACCAGATGTATCAGCATCGATACCGACTCGGTTCCGACCACAGAATCGTAGATGGCCATCACGAACAGTGGAATGGCCAGCGAGACGATGTTGATAAAGAGGGTGAGCCCCAATGCTAAGGTCAAGATCGGCCGAAAGCGGCCCACCAACGTCGAGAACCAGTCCCGGTAGTTCGACCGGTTGGAAACTTCCGCCTGCTCGAGTTGGCGGAAGAAATAAGCTTCGCCGCTAATATCCGCCGTTTTGATTCGGTGGTTCTGACGAACGCCGCCATCAAACACCAAGGCTTCTTCGCCGGTGAAAAACAACACGACCATGGCGGATCCGTGCTTCGGAATATAAAGAACAGGAAGCGCGCGCGGATCAAGATCCGCCAGTTTTATGTCGACGGATTTGCTTTCGAATTGCAGGTTTGCCAGCGTATTGCGTAGCCCGTCGATATCCAAATCTTCGGTGAAATGGGGCAGCGCTTCGAAGATCTGGACTTCGTTGAAGTTTACTTCCAAGGCTTGCAGGAGGGGGGTTAGGCACGCCGAAATATCCGAGCTATGCGCAAACCAGCCGGTTTGGTTCGGATCGCGCCAGACGCTCTCGGTACCCGAGAGATGGCTTGCCTCTTGCTCCAACTCGTCGAGCAAATGGGGCTGCGGATCATTCGTGGCGGCGTCGGTCATCGACCGGCTCCTGTCGGGATCGGGGCGGTGGCAGCCGGCTTTGGCTCGTCCCGGGTGAGTTGCCCGTCTTTCAACTCGTAGGTCTCGTCCGCCAGCTTGAGTAGAGACGGACGATGCGAGATTAGGATCAGGCCCGCTTTTGCTTTGATTTCTTGTAGTATTTTCCGCAACTCGGCATCGCCAGTACCGTCGATGGCCGAGTTTGCCTCGTCAAAAAGGATAAATAACGGCTGTGGCGCCAGGCCGCGAACCAGCGAAATTCTCTGCAAGACGCCTTGTGACAAGATATCGCTAACGCTGTCACCGACGACCGTTTCGTAGCCGCGCGGAAGTCGCGCGGTGATTTGATCGAGGCCCAGACGCCGCGATAGTTCCAAGGCAGCTTTCGTGCGGCGCGGCCGGAACATGGTGATGTTTTCGAGAATCGTGCCCTTTAACACGGTACCAGTTGAAGGCAGATAGGAGAGCGCTTTACTCTTAGTTGCGGGCGCCAGATCGGCTAGGTTATGACTGCCCAGCTTAATCGTACCGGATGTGGGTACCAGCTCGCCGGCCATGAGCTGGATCAGTGTGGTTCTGCCATTACCATTGCCTTCGGCCCGGATCGCAATCGCTTTCCCGGGTTCAAGCCGGAGATTGATATTGCGCAATACCATCCGGTCGTCGGGCCGATAGGCAAATGAAACGTCCTCTAGCACCAGCACTTCGTCGCCGCGCAATTTCGGCTGCTCAGCTTGGGCCGTGGCGTCGATATCTAGATTTAGAAGAATTTGGAAACGATGACGGGCGATTCGCACATCTTGGAACCTGGTCCAAGCGCCCATGGCGCGCTGCAGGGGCTGCATCGCACGCCCCGATAACAACGTGCTGGCGGCAAGACCGCCGACACTCAAGGTTCCATCGATCACAAGCAGGCTGCCGGTCGCGGCTACGGCGAATAGCATCCCGTAGGAAAAGTAGGTGCTGGCGCCATTGGCGTGGGAGCTGGCTTGGGCGACCTTGTAATTGGTTTTCGAACAGTTTTCCTGCAGGCGCTCGAAACGGCGGGCCATCTGCGCTTCCATGGCCATTGCCTTAACCGTTGCGATGCCGCTCAAAACTTCGACGATAAAATTTTGCCGGCGGTTATCGTTGTTCACCCGTTCGAGGAGGACTCCGCGCAACCGTCGGCCCAGCCACGCGGCGGTAATGGCGAATAGGATCAGTATGCCGCCGGTTACCAACGCCAGCCAGCCGGCGAGATAGGCGACGGTGGCGACAAAGATAAGCGCGAAGGGCAGATCGATTAGTGCGCGCATGGCCTGGCCGGAATAAAAATCCTTGAGCCGGGACAACGCGTTGAAATTTTCCAGATGCTCTCCCACCCCCTGCTCTTCGAAAGAGGAAAGGCGGGCGGATAGCATTCGTTCCATCGCGCGGCACCCTTCCAAGTGCTCATAGCGAGCGGCGGACCAACCGGCCGTAACGGCGCGCAAATATTGCAGGGTGGCCTCCAACAGAAGCGCCGCGCCGGCGCCGAGGACCAAAAGAGTAAGGGTGCTGAAAGCGGCGTTCGGAACGATTCGGTCGTAGACCTGCATCAACGTCAACGGCAGAACCAGGCTCAACAGATTAATTAAAAACGTTGCGCCAACGGCGTCCCACGACGTGCCGCTCAAGACAGCGACCACGTCCTTTACGAATCCTGACTCCGAACTCTCACTTGAGTTGGTATTGACAGTCGTTTCGCTCATATCTGCTATGTGTCGTTGGCGTACAGCTGGCGGTTCGGCACACAAACCGTCGGTGCGGTTCGCGGCTGGTCGCCGTTATCGAAACAACTTGTGCAGTATGAAAATTTACAAAGGCTTAAGTACAATGCCGCCGCGGAAAACATGAGATTTCTGGCAATTCTCGTTGCAGATGTAATGGGAGTGAAATTATCCTCAAATGAGGGAAATTTTAGTTTTGCCGGCATAAGTGCGCGCAGTAGCGGTTGCGGCGATACGTCAGATATTCGCGCTGCATCTTTCCGCTTGGCGCGATGCTAGGTAGAAATTACATTTAGATGGTGCGCTGGCACCGAGCCATTAACGAGAGCGAGATGACAATGGATGAAAAACTTGAAAGTTTTGCAGCCGAGTGCCACCGCATTCTCAAAGCAGACCCAGGTCCAACAGGTCTCGAGGCGGTTTGTAAGGGTTTAGAACCGCTATTGGTCGACGCAGATTTTGTCGCCACCTATCTCGGCCCCGATAACGATGCGACGCGCAAGGTGTTGTATGAAGATTCCGAGCTGGGTTTCTGCATCCTCGCGCATGTCTTTAAAGGGACCAACGAAGCGCCACCGCACGACCATGGGCCGTCTTGGGCGATCTACGGCCAGGCCGCTGGCGAAACCGAGATGACTGAATTCGACATGATCGCGCAGCCGGAGGGCGGTGAACCCGGTCGGGTTACTGCGCGCAAGACCTATGTTCTCAAGCCCGGCATGGCCGTCGCTTATAAGGTTGGTGATTTGCACTCGCCAAAGCGCGAGGGTGAAACGCGTTTGATCCGATTGGAGGGACAAAACCTCGAGGGGGTCAAACGCGATAAGTACCAGCTCGCTTGACGGCTGGCTGGATACTGATCTGGCCCCGCGCCGCTCAGCGGGTTTCTGCCGGGCGCTCGAAATCCTTGTCGAGGTGGCCGCGTCCGGATTGTTCGCCGCGCTCGAACATCCACGAATAGCCGCCCTCCGGGTTGGTCAGGATTTCCCACCAGTTGTCGTCCGGGTCGCAGATGAAAAAGCAGTAGGTGCCATGCTGGTCGAGCGGCCGGGTCACCTTTTTGATCCCCCATTTATCTGCTTGTGCGACGGCGGCAGCGTGGGCGGTGTCGACGTCTGCCTTGGTCGAGACGTCGAGCCCATTATGGTTGAGCATCGGCATCGGTTCTTTTTCTTTCACCTCGACAACTGCCATCGTGTTTTGGCCGCCCAGGCGCATCAGTAACGAGATTGGACTGGTGCGGATTACCTCGAGACCGAGAAATTCTTCATAAAACACTCGGCTTTTTTCCGTATCAGTCGATTCAAGCGTGCCGTGGGATAAAAAATTGAGCTTGAGCGGCCCTGTCGCCGCATCGGATTGGGTAACTGACATCGTTGTGCCCCCTTTTTCCTACTTGCGTCCCGCATTTCAGACTGCGCGCGTTCCCCACATTATCAATCCCGTTAGCGCGCGGCGAGACTTTTGTCCGCTGTATTTACGGGCGCTGTGCCGGGACCACTGGCAGCAGCAGCCTGGAGGGATGGTCGCCGTTGTGGAACACCGTGTCGCGGCCGACTTTGTGGGGCATGTACTGATGCGTGAATACGGCGTCGGTCAGCGGCGAATCGCCATTGGCGATTTCCAGCCGGATGCGGCGGCCTGCCTTGAAGACATGCGCGGTAGGATGAACCTCGATCTCGAATCGATAGACCTCGCCGGCGACCAACGGTTGCGGCGCCGCGTGCCGATAAAAGGGACGGTAGGCGGTGCTGCGATCCTCATCTTTGTCGCGGTGCGAAGCCTTGAGCCAGCCCTTGGTCACCGGCGCGAAGGCCGGTTGGCGGCCCTCGGCGCGCTGTTCGTTCGACTGCGGCAACTGATCCGACAGTTTTACGACGAAGTCGGTGTCGGGCTGATCGGAGCTGGCGAAGAGTTCGAGGACGATTGGCCCCGACACCTCGGTATCGTGGTCGAGCGGCGCGCTGGTAAACGTAAGCACGCGCGCTGCCGGGTCGGGGCCAAACTTGCCCATGGCGACGACGCCGAGGAACCATTGCGGATCCGGGTAGTCGTAGGACGTCGTGCCGCCCTCATCCGCCGGGTCATCCGCCGGGCCACCCGACGGCACCTCGGTCGTCAGGCTGCCGTCGTTCAGCGACGTCACGCTGCCCGACGGTTCGCCGGAGAGGTAATAGGAGACGTATTCGGCGCGGGCGATCGGCCATTCGGCCTCGTCGCGATATTCGTCGATACCGCGCACGAAGATGGTTACCGGCGGTTCGTCCATTACCCCGTTGTCGACGCCCTTGAGGTGATGATCGTAGAACGGCTTGAAGAATCGTTGGTGGAATTCCGGCTGGTCGAACATGTGCATCGCTTCGTTGATGTTCGCCGCCCCGGTAACCACCAACTTCTTCGGCGACTGCAATTCCTCATAGGCAATCAGGTTGCCGCGCAGGTGCAGACCGACCTTGCCCCAAGCGCCAACGCTCAACACCGGCACCTTGATCTCCGACAGGTGCGGGTGCGCTGCCCGTTCGTCCCACCAATCGTCGTAGGTTTGATGGCGCATCAACTCCAGCGCGATGTCGGGTTCCATCGCACGGCCGGTATTGTCGCCGGCGGCGCGAAACATATTGTTGGCGCGCACCAGATTGTACCACCAGACGAAAAATTCGCTGTAGATGCCACCGTTGTAGGCGGAGTCGCGGTACATATCGATCATGCCGTCATAGGGCGCCAGGCAGGTCAGGTGCGGTGGGTTCGAGATGCCCATGAACCATTGGGCCATGGCGTAATAGGATTGGCCGATGCCGCCGATCTTGCCGGTCGACCAGGGCTGCTCGGCGATCCATTCGATCAGCTCGTAATTGTCCTGTTGCTCGGTGTGGTCGAAAAAGCCGTAAGTGCCCCCCGACTTGCCACTGCCGCGAACGTCGGCATGAACGTAGGTGTAGCCCTGGTCGACGTACCACTCGACCGGCCCAGTCTCGCGCCACTGAAAAAGATTGTGCACCGGAATGTCGTCGGTGTCGTAACGGTACGGTGAAATGGCGAACAGCGTCGGATAAGCACCATCATCGTCGGGCTGATAAATACGGACGGCAATGTTTACGCCGTCGCGCATCGCTACCATTACGTCGCTGGTTACACGCATGACCCTCTCCCCCAGTTGGCTCTTGTGACCGCTTAACGTGGCGCCATTGTGCGGTCATAATAGATCAAAATTCGTGCGTGATCGCTTATTGCATGTTCGAGCGAAATCGGAATCCGACAAGCAGGCGCCGGCCTTCGAAGCGCAAGGGTCACAGCGGGAGGGGATTTTATGAAACTGGCCACGATCGAACGGGGTGAAAACCACGCCCATGTCGCGGTTGTCGTGGGCGACAACGAGCTGCTCGACCTGGTGGCGCTGCGCGGCGCCATACTCGAGGCGAACGACGTACCGGCGGAAATGTGCGATTTGCTTGCCGGTGGCGACACGGCATTGGCCGCTGTGCAAACCTGCATCGACCGCGTCGAGGCGATGGCGGAAGGCGAGCGGGACGGCCTGCGCCAATCGGATATTTTGCAGGCCTGGGATAGCGTTTCCTTCCTGCCGCCGGTGCCCAACCCGACGATGATCCTGTCGGTCGGGTTGAACTATCGCCGCCATTTGGATGAAATGGAGAACACGCCCACCCCGGTCAATCCGGCGGCGTTTCTGATGACGCCTGCCGCACTGACCGGCGCCGGCAAACCCATTATCGCGCCACCCCAATGCCCCGATATGCTCGACTATGAGGGCGAGTTCTCGTTCGTCTTCGGACGCAGTTGTCACAATGTCACGGAAGACGAGGCGCTGGACTACGTCGCCGGCTATACCATTGCCAACGATGTCTCGGCGCGCGACTGGGTCGGACCGTTGTTCGCCGCGGAAAAACCGTTCGAGGCAATCGCTGCGTGGGACCGCAACATCCTCGGCAAGCAATTGCCGACCTTTTGTCCGTGCGGTCCGGTGCTGGTGACCCGCGACGAGATTGCGGACCCACATAATTTGCAACTCACCACGACGTTGAACGGCGAGGTCATGCAGTCGACGAAGACCGACGATTTGATCTTCAACCTGCCGCAGATCATCAGCTACTTCTCGTTCTGGTACCGGTTCAGCCCGGGCGACATCGTCACCACCGGATCGCCAGAAGGGGTCGGCGCCGGACGCAAGCCGCCGGTATATATGAAGCCGGGCGATGTCATCGAAATCGAAATCGAGGGCATCGGCAAGCTTAGCAATCCGATTGTCGCTGCGGCCTGAGCGCGAGAGCCACGGCTGTGCTATTTGCCATCGTCCGAAAAGATAAACCGGGTATGGCGGACGTGCGGGCGCGGCTGCTATCGGTCCACGCCGAATATCAGAAGGCTTTCATGCCGATGATCGTGTTTGGCGGCGGCTTGGTCGTCGATGGCACCGACGTCGGAAAGTTTGAGTATAACGAGACCGGTATTCGCGACGTTGTCGGCAACGTGCTGATAGTCGATGTGCCCGACCGCGCCACGGCGGAAGCGATGCACCGGGACGACCCCTATACCAAAGGCGGCGTGTTCGAAACGGTGATCATCGAACCGTTCCTGCAGCGGGTGCCGTTGCCCGACGGACAAGCATGATTGCAGTTTGATCTGAAAATCGAGCCTCCGTCGGGCGCGCGTCCGCACGCCATGTCGAATCAATTCGTTCGGATCACGTATAGCCACTTCAAGCTGCGGTTCGAACGTCCGCATTGTCCTCGGGCCTCGACATCGTTGATTGCATGTCCACTTTCTGGGGAAGCGCAGACGCTAATGACGGCTGCCGATGACAGCTGGAGCTAGCCAACCACGGGCGTGGTGCAAAAACTGATATAACGTCAGTTATGGATACTTAACACCTTCTAACAATCAGTTACTCAAATTAGAAAAACTACAATGTTTTCTTGCATTATCGGTCGACGCCTATAACATAGTCTCCCAATAGGTACCAGCACCTAACATGCACTGTAGGTACCTTATTGGTACCTTAGAGTGGAGACGCCCCAAA
>JAPUHN010000051.1 GCA_027297685.1 Alphaproteobacteria bacterium
GATCCGCGGGCAGCGTATGGCCGGTCGTCATGCGCGCGCCTTCGGCGACGAATTCAGCGATATCCGCGAACTGAACCAGCTCGATCTTGCCCTCGGCGACCAGATCCGAGCAGCCGACGTTGAAATAGTAGCCACCGGCGCGGGTCAGATACTTGAACTGCCAGCCGGATCCATCCTCACCAAAATCGAGCTTGAAGCCAACGCGTGCCAAGCCATCGAGAAGGTCCCGGTCCAGCTTTTTCGCCTGCGCCGTCATGAGAATGTGCGACTTTCTGGCCAAGGCGAGCGGCATCGATGCCGTGATGAGGTCGCAATCTTCCACCGAGTGACCTTCGTTATACAAGGCGTAGGGAAGTTGCGCGCTGGGCTCGATGTTGACGATCAGGGTTGGGCTGCGCTGAACCAATGTCACGTTTGCGCCGCTCGAATAGAGATCCTGCGCAATATCGTGGCCACTGTTCCCGGTGCCGATGACCAGGACATTACGGTCTTTCCAGTCGTCGCCGTCGCCGTAGGCGCTGGAGTGAAGGATCTTGCCCCTGAAGTCCTGCAAAGTCGGGATATCGGGCAGGTTGGGAATGTCGCTGACGCCCGTGGCCATCACGATGTGCCGCGAATGCATCTCGCGACTCTCGCCATCCGCCTGACCTAGCCTGACGGACCATCTTCCCGTTCGGTCGTCGTAAATACCGCCTCGGAAATCCGTGCCGGTCCAGAAATTGAGCTCCATGCTCTCGACATAGGCTTCGAACCAGCCGGCCAGCTTGTCCTTGGGGATGTACGCCGGCCAATTGGGCGGAAACGGCATGTAGGGAAGGTGGTTGACTTGCACCTGGTTGTGCAAGGTCAGCGCGTGATATCGATTGCGCCAGTTGTCCCCGATGCGCCGGTTGCGATCGACGATCAGCGTATCGACGCCGAGCTGGGTCAGACGTGCGGCGATCGAAAGCCCGGCATGTCCCCCGCCCACCACCAGCACCGACGGGTCCCGGTCGGCATAGGCGGCCGAAGATTTTCTGAGGTCGAACCAGTTGGGTCCGCGGAAATCCCGGGAATAGGATTCGCCCGTGGGTCTTGATTCCCCGATACGTTCCTCAAAGCCCCTGAGCTCCTCTAGCGCCGTTAGCAGTGTCCATGCTTTCAGCTTGTCGCCATCGTTCGTGTCCGGGATCAGGCGCAAGACGCCGTCCCCCCGGCCGTCAGCGGTCTCGAAACTAAAGATGGCCTCGATCGCGTCGGTGCCGGCCCGGGTGACGCGGCGGGGCTGGATCCGGTCGCGGTCCGTCTTGAAATTGGACGCCCTTGCGCGGCCGATACGCGATTTCAGCGCACCAAGAATCCGGTCCGCGCCGCTGACCGTCTGTATGTCCCAGGTAAGGGCCAGCACATCGCGCCAATGGCTCTTGGGATGTAAGAGCGCTTTGACCCCAGACCAATCAGAGTCAGAGACCGCTCGCTCGAACTCCGCCAGCCAGCGGTCCGTGGTCATCGATATGGAATCGCCCGCGATATCCACCATGCGCTCTTCCGAGCATAGGTCTACCCGGTGGCCGAATACAATCGACCCATAGTTTAGGCCATTCGATTTTTAAGGCGAGCGGTAAATGGCCCTTGAGTCGATTGACAACAAAGTTCAGACCGCGGCCGGGCGAACCGGAACACGACGGCTGAGGCGGTCCCCAATCGTTGGACAGCTTGGCGGCATTTGTTAGGTGGGATCCCATGATGGTTTTCACGCCGCCAGCGCCTCTGGCGCCATCTCCGGGGCATGCCTCGGAGATGGCGCGGCGCGACCAGTATGGACCTCCTCGGGGGTGCGTCCATCGAACACCGAGTGAGGCCTCGAAGCGTTGTAGTAGTCGATCCAGCCGCCGATCCCGGTCCTGGCTTGGGAGCCGGTCCACAACCTATTGATATGGGTCAAGGTTGCAAAATCCCCCGTTCGACGTCGATCCCAGGTAGTTATTTCCTCATACTATTGTATTGGCTTGGTTAACATTAACGACCATGCCGTGGTTATCTGCTATGTTGTTTGTGTTCTTACTGGGTTGCAAGGGGTTGCGACATGGAATACCGCTTTTTCATAATTGCCGAAGGTTCTGACCCGAAAATTTATAAGGTCCCACTCTGTCAAACGGCACGCCTTAATAGCGAATTTCCGCGCCAGAAGTTTGCGATATACGAGACCCTACAGGACGCCAAAGAAGCAGCGCTCATGATTGCCAACCGAGCACCAACAAAACCGAAATGCAGTATCTCGCAATTTCCAGGCCGGCTGGCGACTAAGAACGAAGACTTGCGAATGGCAACCTCAAAACTCACCGAGGATCGCGTAGCGAGGTTCCATCTTTAGAGTTATCAAAGCCGTGAGCGTCTCCCACTGGACCAGACTATCGGAACCCGGCGTTCCCTCTAGTGGACTTCTCCGGCTTGAACATCGGGCTCCAGAATGGAGATGCGGAGATGAGCGGAAACAGTCCAGGTAGGGTCGTAATCTGATGCAGAAAATCGCGCTGTACACGGCAGCTACAGTCTTTATCGTGCTAGCAGCCGTCCAGGCCATATTCTATGTCTTTGATACCCACATACTCGTTGGAAGCACGCTTTTCCGTCCTTTAAATGTCCTTATGGCCGCGGTCCTTTTCACGCTCATGGCCGTGTGGATGCTCATTGCTAGTCTCGAAACTCGAAGTGACAAATAGACCAATTCCAGAAAGCACGGAGAGCCCGCAGCATGGAACAACGCTTTGCAGTACTTGATGAAGGCGCGAAGCCAAGAGTCTACAAGGTGCCCATCTACCAAGCGGCTCGTCTTATCAACGAGTTTCCATTCCGGAAAGTGGAAATCTTTGAAACCTTGAACGATGCTAGGGAGGCGGCACTGGCCCTCGTCGAGCGCGCCGAAGCGAGCGCGAAACCCAGCATTGCAATGTTCTCAAAGCCGGCCACATCTCAGAACGAAAAATTGCGGAAGGCACTTTCAGGGCTTACCGAGGATCGCGTTGAAAGGTACTATTTTTGAGTGAGTTGAACCTCTGCTAGACCGGCATTGCGCCGCGCCTCATACCATTGTGTTGGGTGTGTTAACGTTAACGACTTCGGCGCCGATTACTGATATACTCGCCTTCGAAATTCAACGCATGTGATCTCCCTGATCACCCAGAAAGCCCCGTCGTCCCCGGCGGGGTTTTCTTTGATCTCGGCCGGGTTTCCTCACCGCCGGCTGTACGCTCGTTTGTGATTTTCAGTACGCCTGATGCCGGTACTTCTCATCTCCCGAATGTCGGCTTGGGGTCCAGGCTGTGTGCAAACTCCGGTATCGAGACCTTCCGCGCAATAATTGAATTCGGAAGGCAACGTAGGCGAATCATTATTGCGGCTGAAGCCAACTTAATAAATTAATATTTCGTCTCGGCTGCCAAAAAGTAAGTCCCACACAGCCTGGGTCATAACCGGAAGTATTCCGGGCTCCCATAGCACGTCCGCTTTCCATCTCAGCGCGGAAGAATTCCGACGCGGAGCGGACATGCACCTTTTTCGATAGCCAATGTGAGTAGCAGGTGACTGGGGGCGCGCACTCGACACCCCCGGCACCATACCCCCCGCTGTGGGATCATGGCGCCCGAACCCGAGTCTCTCCTCCCCACCGCGAGTACCCGCCATGCCTTCCTTCGATGTCGTCTCGCGCAACGATATGGCCAAGGACCAAGCCTCGAAAAATACCGCCCGACGCGGGCTCATGATGACCCCGCGGATCGCAATGTCTCCTCTGCGCCCACAAACGGCCGTCAGCCAAATCCGGACTACGACCTTCCCGAAACGGCGGGGCATCGGTCGCAAACGATGCTATGGGGTTTTGTCGTAGTGGATTTGACGGTTATCCGGGAAATGTCGGTTTAATCGCCGCCGTCGCCGCCATCGCCGTCAGGGGCGTCGCCCTTGTCTTGAACGCCCCGCGCCTCGCCTTCCGCAGCCGCTTGCGCGGCCGGTCGGGCGGACGGTTTGGCGGCGGCGCGTTTGTCCTCCACCACGATACGGCCGGCAACGGCGTTGCCTTCCTTGTCTTCGCCGAAGGTGATGGCCCGTTGGGGGAAGGGAATCTCGATGCCCAGCTCGTCGAAGCGGTTCTTCATGCGGCGGTTGAACTCCCGCTTCATGCCCCACTGGGTTCCGGGCGCGACCTTCATTTTGGCGCGAATGACCACGGCGGAATCGTCCAGTTTTTGCACGCCCTGGGCGGCCAACGGCGCGAGGATGTCGGGGCCCAGGGTTGGGTCCTCGGCCATTTCCCGGCCCAGGTCCTCGATTACCTTCATCACCTCGTCCACGTTTTCCCGGTAGGCGATGCCGATGTTCAACACCACGTGGGAAAAATCCTTGGTGTAGTTGAGCACCGTGCCGACATCGCTGAAGGGCACCGTGTGCACGCTGCCGGCCGGGTCGCGCAGGCGGATGGTGCTTAACTACACCAAGGA